>NZ_JAVAXX010000200.1:0-12255 GCF_042709275.1 Bacillus sp. LR_5
TTTTGGGCAGCGATTTTGTTTTTATAAGAGAAATGAAGATGATTTACGTTCTCAATTAGAGAGGAGAATTCGATATGAATGAACAAGTTATCGTTCAACGCGACCCGCATGAGCCATTGAAAACAGACAAGAGGGAAAAAAACTGGGCACAGCACGCAGAGCTTATTGCAGCACTTGTATCAGGCGCTCTTATTTTGGCAGGCTGGCTCTTATCCGGATATCAGGTATTATCCATAATACTTTTCTTGCTGGCTTTTGTGATCGGCGGATTTGCTAAAGCAAAGGAAGGAATCGAAGAAACACTCGAATCCAAAACGCTGAATGTAGAACTTTTAATGATTTTCGCTGCCGTTGGTTCCGCCTTGATCGGATACTGGGCAGAGGGTGCTATTTTAATATTTATTTTTTCCTTAAGCGGAGCTTTAGAAACATACACGATGAATAAAAGCAGCAGAGATTTAACGTCTTTAATGCAGCTTGAGCCTGAAGAAGCGACATTGATGGTCAATGGTGAAACCAAAAGAGTTCCGGTTTCAGACTTGCAGGCCGGTGATATGATTGTGATCAAACCTGGAGAACGCGTAGCGGCAGACGGTATCATTGAATCGGGCTCGACAAGTCTTGACGAGTCGGCTTTAACAGGTGAATCAATGCCTGTAGAAAAAAACAGAGGCGACGCTGTATTCACAGGAACGGTGAATCGCAATGGCTCCTTGACTGTCCGTGTCACGAAAGCAAATGAAGATTCGTTATTCAGAAAAATTATCAAACTGGTTGAATCAGCGCAAAATAGTGTTTCACCCGCGCAGGCTTTCATCGAACGATTTGAAAATGCTTATGTGAAAGGTGTGCTAATTGCGGTGGGGCTCCTTTTATTCGTCCCGCACTTTGCGATGGGCTGGAGCTGGAGTGAAACCTTCTATCGCGCAATGGTGTTTATGGTTGTCGCGTCACCTTGTGCGCTTGTCGCCTCTATTATGCCGGCGGCGCTGTCCCTGATTTCAAATGGCGCCCGCAACGGTATGCTTGTGAAAGGAAGCGTCTTTCTTGAACAGCTGGGCTCAGTGCAAATGATCGCCTTTGATAAAACCGGCACTGTAACAAAAGGCCAGCCTGCCGTAGAGACGATTAGAATAGCAGAAGGATTCAGTGAAGCGGAAGTTCTTGAGGCTGTCTATGCCATCGAAATGCAATCAAGCCATCCGCTCGCCCAAGCCATAACGGCGTACGCTGAAAGCCGCGGCGTGAATCAGTCTGGCTACATATCTATAGAAGAAACCTCAGGGTTTGGCGTTATGGCAGAAGTGTCGGGTGCGAAATGGAAGGTCGGTAAAGCAGGTTTTATCGGCGAGGAAATGGCAGCACAATTTTTGAAACAAACAGCATCAGATGTCATTCAAAGCGGTCATACAATTGTATTTGTGAAAAAGGATGATCAAATAGCAGGCTGTATCGCACTGAAGGACCAAATCAGGCCTGAAGCAAAAGAGGTCATGGAAGAACTGAACCGACTTGGGATTAAAACGGCCATGCTGACAGGAGATCACGAAGACACGGCTCAAGCGATTGCCAAGGAAGCCGGCATGACAACTGTCGTAGCAGAATGCCTGCCTGACCAAAAAGTGAATGAAATCAAACGGTTAAAAGAAGAATTCGGAACGATTGCAATGGTGGGTGACGGAATCAATGATGCGCCGGCACTCAAAGCGGCGGATGTCGGCATTGCGATGGGCGGCGGAACAGATGTAGCACTTGAAACCGCTGATATGGTCCTCATGAAAAACGATTTGAAAAAGCTCGTAAACATGTGCCGCTTGTCTCGGAAAATGAACAAGATCATCAAACAAAATATCGTGTTTTCTCTAGCTGTAATCTGCCTGCTGATTTGTGCAAACTTTTTGCAGGTGATGGAATTGCCATTTGGCGTGATTGGTCATGAGGGCAGCACGATTTTGGTCATACTAAACGGTTTAAGACTCCTAAAATAAAACCAGCAGCCCTAATCAGGCTGCTGGCTTTTTATGTATCAAGCTTTCCCTTCATTTTTGTCTTTTTCAGATCTTTTCATAACCAGGATGAGAGCGAGGATGCAGCAAAGGAAACCCGCTGCACAGCCTATGATAGAGCTGTAATAATAAAAGCCCACCATCTTCATCCCGATAAAAGGAGCGGAAATTCCCAAAACTGTTAAGAGCATAACTGCTTTTCGTCTGAAAAAATTCATCAGCAAACGGAACAACCCCCCTGCGATTGAACGTTACTGTCAGTATACAGGAAGAGGAGCAGGAAATAAAATGCATTAGAAAATGAAGGCGTCGTGAAAGGCAAACACCGGTAAAACCTGTTACAATGGAAGACAGAACAATGCATTGCAAATGGCAGGGAGGAACAAGAAGTGAATAGAATACAACGCGTCTCTTCATGGCTGAAGGAAGCGGGGCATACTGCCGCATTTATTCATACGAAAGAAAATGTTTTTTACTTAACCGGTTTTTACACAGAGCCGCATGAAAGATTAATGGGGTTATTTGTTTTTCAAGAAGAGGAGCCTTTCTTTGTTTGTCCAGGAATGGAAGCAGGACAGGCCCGCAACGCAGGCTGGAATCATGAAATCATTGGCTATGCGGATCACGAAAATCCGTGGGAGCTGATAGAGAAGGCCTTGAAAAAGCGAAATATCAGCATACATACGCTTGCGGTAGAAAAGGATTCAATCTCGCTATCACGTGCAGAACAGCTGAAGCATGCGACTGGCGGGGCTCAATTTGTTTCAGCAGAAGAAACACTCAATCAATTTCGCCTGATTAAAGATGACAATGAGATTCGTTTGCTGAAAGAGGCGGCAAAGCTTGCAGATTACGGTGTTGAAGTCGGCACAGCCGCTTTGCGTGAAGGCATCAGTGAAGTGGAAGTGCTCGCTCAAATTGAGTATGAGCTGAAGAAAAAAGGAATTCAGGGCATGTCTTTCTCTACAATGGTTTTATTCGGAGAAAAATCTGGCCAGCCTCATGGAAATCCTGGTACAGCCACGTTGAAGAAAGGTGATTTTGTATTATTTGATCTCGGTGTTATTCTTGACGGCTATTGCTCTGATATTACAAGAACGTTTGCTTACAAAACCATCAATCCGAAGCAGGAGGCCATTTACGAGACTGTGCTTCAAGCGGAAAAAGCCGCGATTGAGGCAAGCAAACCCGGTGTGAGAATCGGAGATCTGGATTTAACTGCCCGCGGAATCATTGAAAAAGCGGGATACGGTGATTATTTTCCTCACCGGCTTGGGCATGGACTCGGAATTTCTGTCCATGAGTATCCATCAATGAGCCAGGCCAACGATACACTGCTGCAGGAAGGCATGGTCTACACGATCGAACCGGGGATTTATGTGCCTGAGATCGGCGGCGTGCGCATTGAGGATGACGTTCACGTAACAAAGGACGGAGCAGTTGCTCTGACCCAATATCCAAAGGAATTAATCATACTGCCGTAATAGAAATAAAAAAGGACTTTGTTCTCGACATCGTCCTTTTTTATCTGCATTAAATAAAAAAATCATCAAATGTTCGAAAGGGTTTAATTTCATGTTTTTGGTTGAGAGGTTTTACAGCAAGACAGCTGCCACCGAGAACAGTGAGACATAACCCAATTAAAATGAAGAAACCCATGTGATCTTCTCCTTTCAGCTTAAAACACAAAAAGATATCTGGTACGTCCATATCATATTGTATGAAACGCATTCCAGATCAAGGGGATTTAGAAAGAAGGGAATCTATGGCTAATATTAAAAACATTGCAGAAAAAGCCGGTGTCTCTGTTACAACGGTTTCCCGAGTCATAAACAATCATCCATACGTCAGTGAAGACAAACGAAAAAGAGTGTTTGAGGCAATGGAATCATTGGAGTACACGAGAAATATTCACGCTGTACATTTGTCGAAAGGATTTTCAAACATGATTGGTGTTGTCTTGCCGACGGTTAATCTGCCATATTTTGCAGAGCTGATTGCAGGAATAGCCGACGCAGCCGCGGAATCTGGGGTTCACCTCTCTTTATTCCAAACAAACTATGAGGTACAAAAAGAAATCTTTGCGCTTTCCCAATTAAAGCAGCGCCAGGTTGACGGCCTGATTTTTTGCTCAAAGGCGCTTGCTGATGAGAAACTCATGGAATGGGAGGGCCCGATTTTGCTTTGCCAGAATTCAGATAATGCCCGCTTCCCAACCATCAGCATTCCTCACCAAGAAGCATTTCGGAACGGCTTGGACTATTTAATTGCCAAAGGGCACAAAAAATAGCCATCTGTTTGGCAAGAAAAAAAGGCATGAACAGCCATTTTCGAATCAAAGCCTACAAAGAGGCATTGGAAGAGATCGGCGAGGCATTTCGTGAAGACTGGGTAGTTGAGAAAGCGATTACAATCAATGATGGGAAGGCGCTTTTTCAAAAATGGAAAACGTGGAAGGAAAAGCCGACGGCTATTTTTGTTGCCAATGACCAAGTCTCAGCAGGGCTTTTTCTTGAAGCAAAGAACCAGCGGGTGTCAGTACCGGATGAGCTTGCAATCTTAAGCGTTGATAACCACGAAATCAGCCAAGCGCTTGGAATCACAACGATCGATATTCAGACAAGGGAAATGGGAAAGCAGGCATTTGCCATACTGGAAAAAAGAATTCAAGGGCAGCCGATTGAAAGGAAAGTTCTGGATTACCGTCTCATCGAAAGATCGACTGTTTAGTGAATGCATTGAAAAAAGGTTTGACGTGCCTTCCGTTCGTTATGTACGATATGAGGTATTGAATGACAAAGGAGCTGAGGATCGTGAATGGGTCCTTCACAGTGAAAAAGGTACTGAATAATAACGTATTAATTGCTTCTCATCATAAATACAGCGAAGTCGTTTTAATCGGAAAAGGTATTGGTTTCGGAAAAAAACAAGATGATGTCATTGAAGATAAAGGCTACGATAAAATGTTCATTTTAAAAGACGAGAAGGAACAAAAACAGTTTAAAAAGCTCCTTGACTATGTTGATGAAAACCTCGTTGATATTTCAAACGATGTCATCTATCACATAAGCAATAGGACTAATCACTCATTAAATGAACATATTCACATTGCGTTGACAGACCATATCGCATTTGCGATCAAAAGGCAGCAGCAGGGATTTGATATGAAAAATCCATTTTTAATGGAGACTCAGTCACTATATCCTGAGGAGTACCAAATTGCCAAAGAAGTCATAGATATGATCAATGAAAAAGCGGGAATCTGCCTTCCTGAAGGGGAGATTGGTTTTATCGCTCTGCATATCCATTCAGCGTTGACAAACCGTCCGCTGTCCGAGGTCAATCAGCACTCTCAGCTCATGGCGCAGCTTGTCGAGGTGATTGAAGACTCATTTCAAATGAAAGTAAATAAGGAAAGTGTCAACTATTTGCGGCTGATCAGGCATATCAGATTTACAATAGAAAGAATTAAAAAAGAAGAACCGACTAAAGAACCAGAAAAATTAATGTTGTTATTGAAAAATGAATATCCGCTATGCTACAATACAGCTTGGAAATTGATTAAAATCTTGCAGCAAACATTGAAGAAACCAGTTCATGAGGCGGAAGCGGTTTATCTGACGCTTCATCTGTACCGATTAACCAATAAAATTTCATAAATTCAGTTTATCCTTATAACGTGTTACTGATTCGATCAGGCATGAGTGATTGAGGGAAAAAAACGGGAAGTTCATTCTCGTTCTTTTGCGCACCCAATTTTGCTCATGCCTTTTTGTTGTGTAAAAGGGCAAATGTAAACGGTTAAACTGGAAGACTTACGCCTGTGAATTCGTTGTCATGATTTTTAGCTGTAAGGTCAGACTAGTAAAAAGAGGAGGTCAATTCTTATGTTTAAAGCATTATTCGGCGTTCTTCAAAAAATTGGGCGTGCGCTTATGCTTCCAGTTGCGATCCTTCCGGCTGCGGGTATTTTGCTTGCGATCGGGAATGCGATGCAAAATAAGGACATGATTCAGGTCCTGCATTTCTTGAGCAATGACAATGTTCAGCTTGTAGCAGGTGTGATGGAAAGCGCTGGGCAGATTGTTTTCGATAACCTTCCGCTTCTTTTCGCAGTAGGTGTAGCCATCGGGCTTGCCAATGGTGATGGAGTTGCAGGGATTGCAGCAATTATCGGTTATCTTGTAATGAATGTATCCATGAGTGCGGTTCTTCTTGCAAACGGAACCATTCCTTCGGATTCAGTTGAAAGAGCCAAGTTCTTTACGGAAAACCATCCTGCATATGTAAACATGCTTGGTATACCTACCTTGGCGACAGGGGTGTTCGGCGGTATTATCGTCGGTGTGTTAGCTGCATTATTGTTTAACAGATTTTACACAATTGAACTGCCGCAATACCTTGGTTTCTTTGCGGGTAAACGTTTCGTTCCAATTGTTACGTCAATTTCTGCACTGATTCTGGGTCTTATTATGTTAGTGATCTGGCCTCCGATCCAGCATGGATTGAATGCCTTTTCAACAGGATTAGTGGAAGCGAATCCAACCCTTGCTGCATTTATCTTCGGGGTGATTGAACGTTCGCTTATCCCATTCGGATTGCACCACATTTTCTATTCGCCGTTCTGGTATGAATTCTTCAGCTATAAGAGTGCAGCAGGAGAAATCATCCGCGGGGATCAGCGTATCTTTATGGCGCAGATTAAAGACGGCGTACAGTTAACGGCAGGTACGTTCATGACAGGTAAATATCCATTTATGATGTTCGGTCTGCCTGCTGCGGCGCTTGCCATTTATCATGAAGCAAAACCGCAAAACAAAAAACTCGTTGCAGGTATTATGGGTTCAGCGGCCTTGACATCCTTCTTAACGGGGATCACAGAGCCATTGGAATTTTCTTTCTTATTCGTTGCTCCAGTCCTGTTTGCGATTCACTGTTTGTTTGCGGGACTTTCATTCATGGTCATGCAGCTGTTGAATGTTAAGATTGGTATGACATTCTCCGGTGGTTTAATTGACTACTTCCTATTCGGTATTTTACCGAACCGGACGGCATGGTGGCTTGTCATCCCTGTCGGCTTAGGGTTAGCGGTCATTTACTACTTCGGATTCCGATTTGCCATCCGCAAATTTAATCTGAAAACACCTGGACGCGAGGATGCTGCGGAAGAAACAGCAGCACCTGGGAAAACAGGTGAAGCAGGGGATCTTCCTTATGAGATTCTGCAGGCAATGGGTGACCAGGAAAACATCAAACACCTTGATGCTTGTATCACTCGTCTGCGTGTGACTGTAAACGATCAGAAAAAGGTTGATAAAGACCGTCTGAAACAGCTTGGCGCTTCCGGAGTGCTGGAAGTCGGCAACAACATTCAGGCTATTTTCGGACCGCGTTCTGACGGGTTAAAAACACAAATGCAAGACATTATTGCGGGACGCAAGCCTAGACCTGAACCGAAAACATCTGCTCAAGAGGAAGTAGGCCAGCAGGTTGAGGAAGTGATTGCAGAACCGCTGCAAAATGAAATCGGCGAGGAAGTTTTCGTTTCTCCGATTACTGGGGAAATTCACCCAATTACGGATGTTCCTGACCAAGTCTTCTCAGGGAAAATGATGGGTGACGGTTTTGCGATTCTCCCTTCTGAAGGAATTGTCGTATCACCGGTTCGCGGAAAAATTCTCAATGTGTTCCCGACGAAACATGCGATCGGCCTGCAATCCGACGGCGGAAGAGAAATTTTAATCCACTTTGGTATTGATACCGTCAGCCTGAAGGGCGAAGGATTTACGTCTTTCGTATCAGAAGGAGACCGCGTTGAGCCTGGACAAAAACTTCTTGAAGTTGATCTGGATGCAGTCAAACCGAATGTACCATCTCTCATGACACCGATTGTATTTACAAACCTTGCTGAAGGAGAAACAGTCAGCATTAAAGCAAGCGGTTCAGTCAACAGAGAACAAGAAGATATTGTGAAGATTGAAAAATAAGGGTGTTAGTACGCCGTGCTTGTCAGATGACAAGTACGGTTGTATGATATAATATTGTGAAGTAATTAAGCTTTAAGTTAAAAGGAGAATGATAAAAATGGCACAAAAAACATTTAAAGTAACTGCAGATTCTGGAATCCATGCTCGTCCTGCGACAGTTCTTGTACAAACTGCTAGCAAATACGACGCTGACGTTAATTTAGAATATAACGGCAAAACAGTTAACCTTAAATCTATTATGGGTGTTATGTCTTTAGGTATCGCTAAAGGCGCTGAGATCACAATCTCTGCTTCCGGAGCTGACGAAAACGATGCTCTTAACGCTTTAGAAGAAACAATGAAAAGCGAAGGACTCGGCGAGTAATGCAAGAATTAAAAGGGATTGGTGCTTCAGCCGGCATCGCGATTGCAAAAGCATACCGGCTTGAAGAGCCAGATTTAACGGTTGAAAAGAAAAACATCTCTGATTCTGAAGCGGAAGTAAGCCGTTTTGATGAAGCGATTGCACGTTCAAAAGAAGAGCTCGAAAAAATCAAAGAGCACGCTTTGAAAGAACTGGGTCAGGATAAAGCTGATATTTTTTCTGCTCACCTTTTAGTTCTCAGTGACCCTGAGCTTCTGAACCCTGTGAAAGAAAAAATCAGCACTGATTCAGTGAACGCTGAATTCGCTTTAAAAGAAACGTCTTCTATGTTCGTTACCATGTTTGAATCTATGGACAACGAATATATGAAAGAGCGTGCGGCAGATATCCGCGATGTAACAAAACGCGTAACCGGCCACCTGCTTGGCGTCGAAATTCCAAACCCAAGCATGATCTCAGAAGAGGTTATTATTGTAGCTGAAGACTTAACACCGTCTGACACAGCCCAATTAAACCGTGAGTTCGTAAAAGGATTCACTACTGATATCGGCGGACGCACATCTCACTCTGCCATCATGGCACGTTCTCTTGAGATTCCAGCAGTTGTTGGAACGAAAGCGGCTACAGGCACGATCCAAAACGGCGTGACTGTTATCGTTGACGGTATCAATGGCGATGTCATTATTGACCCATCTGCGGAAACTGTAAAAGAGTATGAAGAAAAACATAATGCTTATTTGGCTCAAAAAGCTGAGTGGGCGAAGCTTGTCAATGAACCGACTGTCTCAAAAGACGGACATCATGTAGAGCTTGCAGCGAACATCGGTACTCCTGATGATGTAAAAGGTGTTCTTGAAAACGGCGGAGAAGCAGTTGGCCTTTACCGTACAGAATTCCTTTACATGGGAAGAGATCAGCTGCCTACAGAAGATGAGCAGTTTGATGCTTACAAAACGGTTCTTGAGCGTATGGAAGGAAAATCAGTCGTCGTGCGGACACTTGATATCGGCGGAGACAAAGAGCTTCCTTACCTGCAGCTTCCTAAAGAAATGAACCCGTTCCTGGGATATAGAGCGATTCGTCTTTGCCTTGAAGAGCAAGAAATCTTCAGAACACAGCTTCGCGCGCTGCTTCGTGCAAGTACATACGGAAACTTGAAAATCATGTTCCCTATGATTGCGACAGTTAACGAATTCAAAGAAGCAAAAGCGATCCTTCTTGAAGAGAAAGAAAAGCTCGTAAAAGCGGGACAGGCTGTATCTGACGATATTGAAGTCGGAATGATGGTTGAGATTCCGTCAACTGCAGTCATCGCTGATCAGTTTGCTAAAGAGGTTGATTTCTTCAGTATCGGAACAAACGATTTGATCCAATACACAATGGCAGCTGACCGTATGAATGAACGTGTATCTTACCTGTATCAGCCATACAACCCGGCAATCCTTCGCTTAATTACACTGGTAATTGAAGCAGCACACAAAGAAGGAAAATGGGTTGGCATGTGCGGAGAAATGGCAGGAGACGAGATTGCGATTCCAATCCTTCTCGGCTTAGGCTTAGATGAGTTCTCAATGAGCGCAACGTCTATTCTTCCGGCAAGAACACAGATCAGCAAATTGTCTAAACAAGAAGCTGAGTCATTCAAAGAGAAAATCTTATCTATGAGCACGACAGAAGAAGTTGTCGCGTTCGTAAAAGAAACATTCAAGTAATGTAAAAAAACCAGACGGCCTCCGGCCTGTCTGGTTTTTTTCATAAGTAAGGGCATAGAAGGACACAATAACATGGCTAGGAGGGATAGTATGTCAAACCAATTTAACGCAGGAGATACTGTTTATGTGATCTACAGAAATCCGCACGCTGCCAATGTAGCTCACATAAAGGAAGCCGAAATTGTGCACCATCCATACCATGAAGGCGAGCTTTCCCTGTTTATTTATGAAACCTATCATCCGTTCGCAGAGGACGATGCTGTGTTTGCAAGCTATGAAGAAGCTAAATCGCTTTACAAAGAACTGTTTGATATTGATCCGTATGAGTAACAAGGAAATCATTACAACTCATATCCTTTCCGCCTAGTGAGAAAAGTAACGTTAGTAAAGGAAAAGGATGTGGCATCATGCAGAACCCATTTGTTCCGCAGCTTGTGTATATAGAACCGAGGGCGCTGGAATATCCGCTGGGCCAAGAATTACAAGATAAATTTGAGAATATGGGTATTGAAATCAGAGAAACGACATCCCACAATCAGGTGCGTAATATCCCTGGGAAAAATCATCTTCAGCAATATCGCAATGCGAAATCAACTTTAGTTATCGGTGTTCGGAAAACATTAAAGTTTGATTCATCCAAACCCTCGGCCGAATATGCCATTCCGTTTGCAACAGGCTGCATGGGGCATTGTCATTACTGCTACCTGCAAACAACCATGGGATCAAAGCCGTATATCAGAACTTATGTAAACGTCGAAGAGATTTTAGATCAGGCAGATAAGTATATGAAGGAGCGCGCACCAGAGTTCACAAGGTTCGAAGCATCATGTACGTCAGACATTGTAGGAATTGATCATCTGACACACACGCTGAAGCGCGCCATTGAACATTTTGGCCAAAGTGATCTCGGAAAGCTCCGATTTGTAACGAAATTTCATCATGTCGATCACCTATTAGACGCAAAGCATAACGGGAAAACGAGATTCAGATTCAGTATTAATGCCGACTATGTGATTAAAAACTTTGAGCCGGGAACTTCACCTCTTGATAAGCGGATAGAAGCGGCAGTAAAAGTTGCAAAAGCAGGCTACCCGCTAGGCTTTATTGTTGCTCCGATTTATATTCATGAAGGCTGGGAAGAAGGATACAGACATCTGTTTGAAAAGCTAGATGCTGCTTTGCCGCAGGACGTTAGACATGACATTACGTTTGAATTAATTCAACACCGTTTTACAAAACCGGCCAAACGAGTGATAGAGAAAAATTATCCGAAGACGAAGCTCGAATTAGATGAAGAAAAGCGCCGTTATAAATGGGGCCGTTACGGGATCGGAAAATATATTTATCAGAAAGATGAAGAGCATGCACTTCGAGAGGCACTTGAATCCTATATTGATACCTTTTTCCCTAACGCAAAAATTGAATATTTCACTTAAACGGGCTGTTGTGATCAACAGCTCGCTTTTTTATAAAAAGGATTTTTCCATTCCATCAAAACGCCGTAATTCAATGATTCTTTATCCTCCAAATAATTGCTGACTACACGAATAGGTGAACGCCCGCAACGGAGGAGAAAGGACAGCACAGGGTCGTTTTTCCTGCCTTCCATCACATCTTCAACGTACTGAACAGCGCTGATCTCGTGTGCGTATTTATAATACAAAGGAATGCGGCCGCCGCCGAGAAGGCGTTCCAGTCTTTTATCAACAGTCAGCTCATACATCGTATTCATCAGCCATTTTCCGATTCCAAGCTTTCGATAATGAGGAGAAACAGAAATATCCACTACATATAAAGTATTTCCATGAGGTTCATGATTTTTAATCGATCCGTTGTCAGTTGCTTGTGCCCATGTATGATCAGGAGAATCAGGCTCAAATTGTACAATAAGAGCAGTCATGGAACCGATAATTCTGTCATTGATGAGCGCGCATAAAGCGCCTTCCGGAAAGGTTTTGATATGGCTGGCAAGCTGGTCCTCTGACCACAGCAATTCCTGGGGAAACGGAGGAGGGAAACATTCTTCTTGAAGAGAAATCAGCCTCTCGATGTCAGTCTCAGTGTAGTTTCTAATGGTCAGAGCCTCAAATTTTCTGCCGTCATGCACATACATTTGTTTTAGTATGATCATCACTCTCCTTATGTTGTTTCATTATAACGAAGATTGAATTTTCAGTAAATATATT
>NZ_JAVAXX010000201.1:0-12159 GCF_042709275.1 Bacillus sp. LR_5
GATCGTGCTTGTTCGTATGGCCAGCCAATATTTGGGCCTCAGCACGCTTCAATGGCTGATGGACCAAGCGATAACATGGGGATTTTTAGCAATTATTATTATTTTTCAGCCTGAGCTGAGAAGAGCGCTTGAACAGCTTGGCCGCGGCCGCTTTTTTTCAAGGAGCGGCACGCCTGTGGAGGAAGCGCAGCAGAAAACAATTGAGGCCATCACAAAAGCAATCAATTATATGGCGAAACGCCGTATAGGCGCCCTGCTGACCATTGAGCGGGATACCGGTATGGGAGATTATATTGAGACTGGCATACCTTTGAATGCCAAAGTCAGCTCTGAGCTGTTGATCAATATTTTTATTCCAAACACTCCGCTTCATGATGGTGCAGTGATTATGAAGAATAATGAAATAGCCGCGGCCGCCTGTTATCTGCCGCTTTCAGAAAGCCCGTTTATTTCAAAAGAACTGGGGACGCGGCATAGAGCGGCTGTCGGCATCAGTGAAGTAACAGACAGTTTGACGATTATTGTGTCTGAAGAGACCGGCGGCGTCAGTGTGGCGAAGAACGGAGACCTTCACAGAGAGCTGACGGAAGAAGCGCTGAAAGAAATGCTTGAAGCCGAGTTTAAGAAAAACACCAGAGACACTTCTTCTAATCGCTGGTATTGGAGGGGCAAGAAAAATGGATAAATTCTTAAACAACCGCTGGGCTGTGAAAATTATTGCTCTGCTTTTCGCGCTCTTGCTTTATGTGGCGGTTAACAGCAATCAAGCACCGACTCCGAAAAAACCGGGTGAATCTTTCTTTCCGACATCAACAACTGATGAAGCAACACTGACCGATATTCCGGTCAAAGCGTATTATGATGATGAAAATTACGTCGTGACAGGTGTTCCGCAAACGGTTAATGTCACGATAAAAGGCTCAACAAGCGCCGTGAAAAAGGCTAGACAGACCAAGAACTTTGAAATATATGCCGACATGGAAAATTTAAAAACCGGCACACATAAGGTGGAGCTAAAGGCCAAAAACGTGTCAGATGGGCTGACAATCTCAATCAACCCGTCTGTTACGACAGTGACCATTCAAGAACGGACGACCAAAAGCTTTCCTGTAGAAGTGGAGTACTACAATAAAAGCAAGATGAAAAAAGGCTATTCTCCAGAGCAGCCGATTGTCAGTCCGAAAAATGTGCAGATTACCGGATCTAAAAATGTGATTGATAATATTTCTCTTGTAAAAGCTTCAGTGAATTTGGAAAACGCAGATGAAACGATTGAAAAGGAAGCGAAAGTGACTGTCTATGATAAAGACGGAAACGCGCTTCCTGTCGACGTAGAGCCTTCGGTCATCAAGATTACCGTTCCGGTAACAAGCCCGAGTAAAAAAGTGCCCTTTAAAATTGAACGGACAGGAAGCCTTCCTGACGGTGTCAGCATAGCGAACATTGAATCAAGTCCCAGTGAGGTAACGGTTTACGGCTCACAGGATGTGTTGGATTCTCTTGAATTTATTGACGGCGTCAGCTTAGATTTAAGCAAAATTAACAAGGATTCCGATATCGAGGCAGATATTCCGCTTCCTGACGGCGTCAAAAAAATCTCGCCGTCAAAGGTGACTTTGCATATAGAAGTAGATAGTGAAGCGGATCAGAAGTTTGAGAATGTCTCTATTAAGACTGTAGGGCTGAGCAGCTCGCAAAACATTGAATTTCTAGATCCTGAATCGCAAGCGATAGACGTGACGGCTAAAGGCTCTCCCGCCAATATAAAAAAACTGGAGAAATCAGATATTGAATTGTATGTGAATGTTTCAGATTTAGATGACGGGGAGCATAGCGTGAAGCTTGAAGTCAACGGGCCTCAGAATGTAACCTGGTCCTTGGGGCAGAAAAACGCCAAAATCAAGCTGACATCTAAAAAAAGCAATACATCAACTAATGACAACAGCAGCAATACATCAGGAAACCAGGATGACACAGATAAGCAAACGAATGATCAAAAGAACAACCAGCAAGAAGATACAACGAACACTGATAAAAACAGCAATGATCAAAAACAAGACGAAAATAAAGATCAAAACCAAGATCAGGATGAGGACGAATCCACTGCGGATTCGCAATCCTCATCAGAATAAAAAAGGAGCGATTATAAAATGGGCAAGTATTTTGGAACAGACGGTGTAAGAGGTGTCGCCAATAGTGAGCTTACACCTGAGCTGGCCTTCAAAGTCGGACGCTTCGGCGGATATGTGCTGACAAAAGACAAACAACGTCCGAAAGTGTTGATAGGCCGCGATACACGCATCTCCGGTCATATGCTGGAGGGAGCCCTTGTCGCCGGACTTTTATCCATTGGCGCAGAAGTCATGCGTCTGGGTGTCATTTCTACACCTGGTGTATCTTATTTAACAAAAGCGATGGATGCAGAGGCAGGCGTCATGATTTCTGCTTCTCACAACCCAGTGCAGGATAACGGCATCAAGTTCTTCGGGGGAGACGGCTTTAAGCTTTCTGACGAACAGGAGGCTGAAATTGAGCGCCTGATGGACGAACCGGAGGATAAGCTGCCAAGGCCAGTCGGAGCCGATCTTGGGCTTGTAAACGACTATTTTGAAGGCGGACAAAAATATCTGCAATTCTTAAAACAGACTGCTGATGAAGATTTCACAGGCATTCATGTGGCACTTGACTGCGCACATGGTGCAACGTCGTCCTTGGCGACACACCTGTTTGCTGATTTAGATGCAGATGTTTCAACAATGGGGACTTCGCCGAATGGATTAAACATTAATGACGGCGTCGGATCGACTCATCCTGAAGCGCTCAGCGCGTTTGTCAAAGAGAAAAATGCCGATCTCGGCCTTGCGTTCGACGGTGATGGCGACCGCCTAATTGCTGTCGATGAAAAAGGAAATATCGTTGACGGCGACCAAATCATGTACATATGCTCAAAACACCTGAAATCAGAAGGCCGTTTAAAGGATGATACAGTGGTTTCGACTGTAATGAGCAACCTCGGCTTCTATAAGGCGCTCGAAAAAGAAGGCATCAAAAGCGTACAGACGGCTGTCGGTGACCGTTACGTAGTAGAAGCGATGAAAAAAGACGGCTACAATGTCGGCGGTGAGCAGTCAGGACATCTTATTTTCCTTGATTACAACACGACAGGGGACGGATTATTGTCTGCTATTATGCTGATGAACACATTGAAAGCAACAGGCAAGCCGCTGTCAGAGCTTGCAGCTGAAATGCAGAAGTTCCCGCAGCTGTTAGTCAATGTGAGAGTAACTGATAAATATAAAGTCGAAGAAAACGAAAAAGTAAAAGCTGTTATTTCTGAAGTTGAAAAAGAAATGAACGGAGACGGCCGGATTTTGGTCCGCCCTTCAGGCACTGAACCGCTAGTCCGTGTTATGGCTGAAGCGAAGACGAAAGAGCTGTGCGATGAGTATGTCAATCGCATTGTTGAAGTCGTCCGGTCAGAAATGGGATTAGAGTAACGAAGTCTATGATCAGAGAGCGAACAAGACGAGCAAGATTTACATATGATAATTGTGAGACATACGGCAAAGTTGTTTAAAAAACAATTGACCGTTTATGCCACATGCTGTAAAATCAAGCTTGTCTTGTTCTTATTTTCTCTACAGGAAAGAAGACGGGATTATTGCTTCACCTATAATTATAGCGCCCGAACTAAGCGCCCGAAAAAAGGCTTAGTTGACGAGGATGGAGGTTATCGAATTTTCGGCGGATGCCTCCCGGCTGAGTGTACAGATCACAGCCGTAAGGATTTCTTCAAACCAAGGGGGTGACTCCTTGAACAAAGAGAAATCACATGATCTTCCAAAAACATGTAGGAGGGGACGATTGAAAGTCCCCTTGAAATTTGACTTTCTTCGTCTCCTTTTACAATCTTAGGAGGAAGAAAAATATGTGTGGAATCGTAGGTTATATCGGTCAGCTTGATGCGAAGGAAATTTTACTGAAAGGGTTAGAAAAGCTTGAGTACCGCGGCTATGATTCTGCTGGTATCGCTGTTGCCAACGAACAGGGAATTCATGTGTTCAAAGAAAAAGGACGCATTGCGGATCTTCGTGAAGTTGTGGATACCAATATAGAAGCGAAAGCTGGAATTGGCCATACTCGCTGGGCAACACACGGCGAACCAAGCTATCTAAACGCTCACCCGCATCAAAGCGCACTTGGCCGCTTTACACTTGTTCATAACGGCGTGATCGAGAACTATGTTCAGCTGAAACAAGAGTATTTACAAGATGTAGAGCTCAAAAGTGACACCGATACAGAGGTAGTTGTTCAAGTAATCGAGCAATTTGTCAACGGAGGTCTTGATACAGAAGAAGCGTTCCGCAAAACACTTACACTGTTAAAAGGCTCTTATGCAATTGCTTTATTCGACAACGAAAACAGAGAAACGATTTTTGTAGCGAAAAACAAAAGCCCTCTATTAGTCGGTCTTGGAGATACATTCAACGTCGTAGCATCTGATGCGATGGCAATGCTTCAAGTAACCAACGAATACGTAGAGCTGATGGATAAAGAAATGGTCATCGTCACTGATGATCAAGTTGTCATCAAAAACCTTGATGGTGACGTGATTTCACGTGCTTCTTATATTGCTGAGCTGGATGCCAGCGATATCGAAAAAGGTACGTACCCTCACTACATGTTGAAAGAAACGGATGAGCAGCCTGTTGTGATGCGCAAAATCATCCAAACGTATCAAGACGAAAACGGCAAGCTGTCTGTGCCTGGCGATATCGCTGCCGCTGTAGCGGAAGCGGACCGCATCTATATCATTGGCTGCGGAACAAGCTACCATGCAGGACTTGTCGGTAAACAATATATTGAAATGTGGGCAAATGTGCCGGTTGAAGTGCATGTAGCGAGTGAATTCTCTTACAACATGCCGCTTCTGTCTAAGAAACCGCTCTTCATTTTCCTTTCTCAAAGCGGAGAAACAGCAGACAGCCGCGCGGTTCTTGTTCAAGTCAAAGCGCTCGGACACAAAGCACTGACAATCACAAACGTACCGGGATCAACGCTTTCTCGTGAAGCTGACTACACATTACTGCTTCATGCAGGCCCTGAAATTGCTGTTGCGTCAACGAAAGCATACACTGCACAAATTGCGGTTCTTGCGGTTCTAGCATCTGTAGCTGCTGACAAAAACGGTATTGATATCGGATTTGACCTCGTCAAAGAACTCGGTATCGCTGCGAACGCAATGGAAGCTCTTTGTGACCAGAAAGACGAAATGGAAATGATCGCCCGTGAATACCTGACTGTATCCAGAAATGCTTTCTTCATTGGACGCGGCCTTGACTACTTCGTATGTGTCGAAGGCGCACTGAAGCTGAAAGAGATTTCTTACATCCAGGCAGAAGGTTTTGCCGGCGGAGAACTGAAGCACGGCACGATTGCCTTGATCGAACAAGGTACACCAGTATTCGCACTGGCAACGCAAGAGCACGTAAACCTAAGCATCCGCGGAAACGTCAAGGAAGTTGCCGCTCGCGGAGCAAACACATGCATCATCTCACTGAAAGGCCTAGATGATGCGGATGACAGATTCGTACTGCCGGAAGTAAACCCAGCGCTTGCTCCGTTGGTATCTGTTGTTCCATTGCAGCTGATCGCTTACTATGCTGCACTGCATCGCGGCTGTGATGTTGATAAACCGCGTAACCTTGCGAAGAGTGTTACTGTGGAGTAAGTTGTTTAACCCCTTTGGTTATTTTAGCCAAAGGGTTTTTTATTTTAGAGGTGATTTTTTGTACGGATCTCATTTATCAAAGATGAGGACAGGCGCCTTATAATGGTGCAGCAACGAGACATTTATCAACGTCAAGATTCATAAAAATGATGTATCGTGCGTGTCTTCTTTTTTCACAAGCAAATATGTGGGTTCAGTCACATCGATGCAGGAATTACCTTCTTATGTAATTTCTCTAGCTAACAAAAATGTAGTAGATCAAGAGAAACAGTATGAGAAGAGACTGGTGATTGATAAGTTCCGATAAAAAAGGTTTTAAAGGAAGTGACATCTACGGGGAGTTTGGGCAAATTGTAAGCGGTGAATATTGTCATATTAAAGATAGATTGTCAAACTCTGTATTCCAACATCAAATTATACTCCACTGAATTAGAAAATGAGTTTTTGTTGACAATGTTTAAAATTTAGCATATCTTATACTTAACTTAATAATCGGTTCAGATGTTTATTTTCGTTTGTTAAATTATTAGGTCTTTAGCATTCTTTCAACTACTCTTGACAGGATGAAAAAGTATCCTAATTTAAATGAAAGAGAAACATAAGTCGATTCGTTTGATAATCAGGCACTATATTAAAATGGAACGATGATTTCATTCTTTTAGAAGGAAGTTAAAACATAGCATAAAGTAAAATGACCAATAATAAGGTAGCTCTTCAAAAAACTTCGCAGAAGTTAGTTGAAGTGAAGCCGACAATTTTCAAGATTCAATGATCTAAAATCGTCATTGAAATTTTGAAGTTGTCGGTTTTTTTGTTGGGAAAAAATAGAGATACTTAAAATTTGTATTAAATTATAGAAAAATAGGATCTGGTTTAAAGGTCTTTTGAGCAATAACGACATTTAAAAAGGGAGAATTTGAAATGTTAGTTTCACTGAATTTGTCATCATTGTTAACATTATTTTTTATTATGCTGATTGCTTCTGGGATAAGTGGACTAGTGTTTTTACATCCACGCGTACCCTTGCGTTTTGTTCGCATTCATATTGGGATCTTGGCTTTACCACTTTTGGTTTCCTTAGTGATTCTTGCCAATAGGAGTGTGAATGGAAATATTGGCCCTTGGCACTTAGATTCCTTAGCTTGGTTAATGACTTTCTTTGTTTTGGCAATTGGTCTCATCATTCAGCGTTTTTCTGTACGGTACTTAATGGGTGATCGATCTTATCGCAAATATTTTACGCTTTTTACTTTCACTACAGGTGCTGCTTCACTTGCATGGTTAAGTGGTGATCTCCGCTTGATGGTTATATTTTGGGGAGCAACTCTTGCCGGTTTAACCTTACTTATAAGATTAAACAGTGCTTGGCAAGTGGCTAGTGAAGCAGCCAAGGTTTCTGGCCGATTATTTTTGTTAAGTTGGTTTTCTTTATTTTTGGCGATGATGTGGCTTTTTTATGCCACAGGTCAATGGCAGTTATCATCGGTTTTAACAAATGAAAGTTTAGCTGAGCTGGGGGAATGGAAGAGAACAGGGATTCAGCTATTGATTGTATTAGCAGTAATCATTCCTGCAGCTCAATGGCCATTCCAGAGATGGTTAATTGAGTCTATTGTTGCTCCAACTCCTGTTTCTGCGATTATGCACGCAGGTTTAGTAAATGCAGGCGGGATTATACTAGCTCGATTTTCACCCCTATTTAATGGTGGTATAGCTTCGATTATTTTACTTCTGCTTGCTAGCATCTCTGTATTGATTGGAACTGGTATTAGTTTAGTCCAGGTTGACTATAAACGCCAGTTAGTAGGCTCCACGATTGGACAAATGGGGTTTATGCTCATTCAGTGTGCATTAGGAGCCTATATAGCAGCCATTATTCATCTTATTTTACATGGTTTATTCAAAGCTACGTTGTTTTTACAAGCTGGTTCAGCAGTAGGGCGTCATGAAGGATTGGCTCGTGCTAATAAAGGAACATCCTATTTATGGATCATGGCTGGTTGGATTTTATCCTTAGCTATAGGTGTTGCTTTTTGGCTCGTTGCTCCTGGAGAAGGGTATCAATTAATTAGTGCGCTAATTTTAGGGTGGTCATTGTCCGTTTCTTGGACTCAGCTCGTAGCTTTTGGTGAGGGAAGAATTGGCCGAATTGCTGGCTTAACATTTTTAGGAGGAGCAGCCTTTGTATATGTTATCATTCATAACCTCTTCTATAAGTGGCTGCATACAACCGTTTTTCAAAGTGTTCAACCTCCAATGCCAGCTGTCATTATTGTCGTATGTCTCTTGCTATTTGGCAGTGCTTTAGGTACGTGGGTTGCTCGTCATCGTTCTTCCGTTTTTTTCGCGGTACTCTATCTTTGGTTAGTTCGATTAGGTGAAGCAAAACCAAAGTCAGTAGAGAGTCACCCAGACTACCTTAAACAATATATATCATAAGGAGCTAATCTGAGATGGGCATTACATCCGTATTAACGAAAGAAAATGTAAAAAAGAAAGATACAGATATTGATGTTCAAGAAAGTGATCTTAACGTTTTCATTAAATCTGCCAGCCGAGTGATTGCACCACTTTGGCCTATTTCAACATTTGCTGCACGTAATCCGTGGATGGGACTTGAAAACCAACCTTTTGATCAGGTTGCAAGTTGGTTGAAACATACTCGTGATGTTGATATATACCCTAGTGCGTCTATGATCCGTTCAGCAAAGAATAAAGGTGAGATAGATGAAGATTTTGTAAAAATGGGGCTGCAGCGTTGGCTTGATTCACATTCCTTTAACATCCCGCGGGACGTGGCAGAGCGATTTTGTCATGCTGGATTAAAATTAGATCCACTGCCTTCCACCCTTTTATCATCACATCAGCTGGAGAAATTGGTGAATGAATGTAGTGGACTGAAGACGGATCATATCGAGAATTTTTTTATGCAACCAATAAGTTCGTATATAGAGAATCAAGACGGAGAAAGGTTAGTTAATATACTTGATCATCATGTTATCAAGTGGTGTAAATTATATCTGGATGACTCTCAAGCAGGTTGGACAATGCCTAATCGTGAGGGAGGTTTCTATCGTGCCTGGCAGCATCTCATTCAATATGATCCAGCACTTAGTAAAAAGCAGCGTAAAAGGTTAAAAGGTTGGCCACAAGAGGCGCATTTGGCTTTACAAGAAGCCTTATTCGCACTAGAAATCCCAAAATCAAAAATCCAGACTTATCTTGAAGGTCATTTACTTTCCTTACCTGGATGGGCAGGGATGATGCTTTGGCGCTCCCAACAATCGAGCCATGAACATGCACTCCTAACAGAATATTTAGCGGTTCGAATATCCATGGAGTGGGCTCTTATAAAGCCATATTTACCTTTGAATAATCAACGGTCTGAGAAAAAAATTTCGATTACTCCCCTTTTAGCAGCTTGGATTCATTGGGGGGGCCTTACACTAGAGGAATGGTCACAGATGTCGGCCAATGAACAAAACGAATATTTATCATTTGCCTATAGTTTTGATGAGAAACTTCGCAGGAAACTTTGGCTAGAAGCTTGGGAACAAACACACACAGATCGATTAAGTCAAAAGATCGTCTCGAAACAACGTGAAACCAACGGTAAAAAATCTGCATTAGCTCAATTAGCATTCTGCATCGATGTACGATCAGAACCTTTTCGTCGTCAACTAGAAAAAGAAGGCCCGTTTGAAACGATTGGTATTGCTGGTTTCTTCGGGGTGCCGATTGCAACTTGTGAACTTGGCAGTAAACATAGTCATGCCTCCTTGCCGGTCATACAAAAACCACAACATAAAATAAAAGAGTTCGTAGATGATGAGGTACTCGAAAAATACAACCAACGCAAGCAAGCAGTTCATTCCGTAAGCCATACATTTAAAACGATGAAACAAAATGTACTTACGAGCTTGCTTCTACCTGAGCTAAGTGGACCTTGGCTTAGTCTGCAAATGGTAGCACGCAGCTTTGTACCAAGAAAAACGGATCGTTTCATTCGTAATCTCCGTGAGACTTGGTTACGTAAACCTGATACAAAACTCTCGCTTCATCATGATTATGACACAGAGGCAAAAATACCTGTGGGTTTTACTGAAGAAGAAAAAGTGAACTATGCTCGGCAAGCACTAAAAATGATGGGATTAACAGAGAATTTCGCACCATTGGTCGTGATTTGCGGGCATGGTAGTCAAAGTACCAATAATCCTTATGCTGCGGCTCTTGATTGTGGTGCCTGCGGTGGAGCGGCCGGTGGATTCAATGCAAGAGTTTTAGCTGCTTTATGTAATCTTTCAGAGGTAAGAGAAGCTCTTTTAACTGAAGGAATTAAAATCCCTGAAGATACGGTTTTTGCTGCCGCTGAACATAATACAACGGTGGATGAATTACATTGGCTTTATGTACCAGAACTTTCCGAAACTGCACAGGAAGCATTTGACCGTATCGAAGCTATTATGCCGAAAGTGAGGCATAACGTAAATGCAGAACGTCTAGCCCAATTACCGAATTTCCAATCGAAACTTAAAAATCCGAAGGCAGAGGCACACCGATTTGCGGGAGATTGGAGTGAGATACGTCCGGAATGGGGATTGGCTCGTAATGCCGCTTTTATTATCGGCCAACGTGAACTAACTAAGGATTGTGATTTGGAAGGTAGAGCCTTTCTTCATAATTATGATTGGAAGCAGGATGAAAGCGGTGAACTCCTAGCAAATATTATTGCAGGGCCTGGAACTGTGGCCCAGTGGATTAATTTACAATATTACGCATCAACGGTAGCACCTCATTATTATGGCAGCGGAAATAAAGCAACTCAAACCGTTACTGCAGGTCTCGGAGTTATGCAAGGGAATGCAAGTGACTTGTTAGCCGGACTGCCTTGGCAATCCGTCATGCAATCAGACCATGAGGCTTATCATTCTCCTCTACGTTTGTTGATCGTCATCCAAGCACCTAGAGAACATGTAGAACGATTATTAAATAAAGACTCAGTATTTCTGCAAAAAGTTCAAAATGGATGGGTTCGACTGGCTAGTGTTGATCCAGAAGGACATTGGGAAAACTGGTAACTGCTAAAATGATTTCAAATATATTTGTTACTAAATCAAAAAGAGGTGGGCAATATGAGTGTAGATAAAAATAAAAAAGTATTATTTTTGACGGACATGGAAAACGGGCTGGAGCCCATTCTACAAGAAGTGACTCATACTCCAGCAGAAAATATGTTGACGATACAAAGCTATGGTGCCGATATCTCACATCCTTACGGAGAAATCATGAGGTCTGTTATTATTGCAATTTATCAGGAAGATGTTGAGGAGGTTTTTGTTGTAGGAACAAAAGATAAGAGGACTTCCACAGGTCATGTACGAACTCAACTTGAAACAATGAAAGATAAACTACAAACATTGGATTATCTTTTTCAAAATTGCAGGCCTGAATTTTCAGGCGGTACATTCGATAAATGGCTAAATGGAAATGAAAATAGCAGTGACGCTATTGAAAAAAGTGTTGATATCATTCGTCATCATCCATTAGTGCCGTCATATGTTAAAGTTCGAGGTTTAATCGTTAATCAAAAGGATGGACAATCCTCAATTGAGGAGGTCCCTGCTATTAAAACAGCGTCAAGCGTTACCTGATCATTGCTTGTCATGATGAAATGATAGATGTGCACCCATGTATTGAAAAAAGCAGTTCTAAGGAGAATGTATGGACTCTAATTTAACTGATTTTGTAATGAAAACAATAGAGGAAATGAATCCGTTTGATCGTGAAAATATAGAATGTATGAAAAAAGTAATTAGAAAAGCAATTGATTTTTATCATTTAAAATCGTATGAAGAAGTTGAGGAAACTCATGTAGGAAGCGTTCGATTTTTGCATGTACACTCTATGATGGAAGAAAATATGTTATCCAAAATTGTAGTGGTCACAAGAAACGGTAAAACTGATTTGGATATTGAAGGTGTATATGAAGGACATGTTGTAAGAGAATATTAATGAGACGAAATAACAATAGAAGATGCCAATTTTTTTGCCAGGAGATGTTTTATATATGAAAAAGTCGAAGGGTTCTTTTGAATCAGAGATCAGTAAGTCCATTACTCAATGGGAGAAGGATTATCTTGGGCGTGGGTCTGTATCTGTTAAGACTGATATACTGCGGGATATGATCATCGTTAATTTAAAAGGAATTTTAACACCAGCTGAATATGCAGTTTGTGGATCAAAAGAGGGTATGTTATCTATCAAACAAACGCGTTCGGAGTTAGTTGAATCAGGTATAGAAGGTCTTAAGGATATCATCCTAACGATAACTGGAGAAGAAGTGAAAAGTTTTCATACTGATTTAAGCTCTCGGACAGGTGAACGAGTGATGGTATTTAAATTGTGTAATGATCTAGAGAAAAATTTGG
>NZ_JAVAXX010000202.1:0-12093 GCF_042709275.1 Bacillus sp. LR_5
AAATTAGTCCCATTCATAAGGAGTTTCTTGGTAAACGTAATAATTCAGCCAATTCATAAACAATAATGTGGCATGCGCTTTCCAGCGATTCACTGGCTCGTTGCTGCCTTTTGCAAAATAATGTTTAGGCTCCTCGACAGTAGAAAGGTTTCGTTCCAAATCTCTTTCATACTCTTGAAGAAGCGTATTTGTATCATATTCAGGGTGCCCTGTCAAAAAGACTTGTTTTTCGTCTTTAGACACAATTAAGCAAACCCCGGCTTCCTTTGATGCGGTAAGAATGTTTAACTCGGGCACTGCTTGAAGCTGTTCCATATTTATATCTGTATGCCGGGAATGCGGCACGTAGTATAGCTCGTCAAAACCTCTTACCAATCTTTCGTGTTTTGAAAGAACGGTATGTTCGAACACACCGAAGATTTTTTTCGGCATTTGAATTTTTTCCACACCGTAATGGTAGTACAAACCTGCTTGAGCACCCCAGCAAATATGCAAGGTTGAAGTAACATTTGTTTTGCTCCACTCCATGATTTCCTTGAGCTCTTCCCAATATGAAACCTCTTCAAACGCCAAATGCTCGATCGGCGCACCGGTGATAATCATGCCGTCAAACCTCTTGTGACGGATATTGGAAAAAGTCGTGTAAAATTCGTCAAGGTGTTCTCTCGCAGTATTTTTCGGCGTGTGTGTGCTTGGGATTAAAAATGTGAAATGAACCTGTAAAGGCGAATTTCCAAGCAATCTGAGAAGCTGAGTCTCTGTTTGGATTTTTTTCGGCATCAAATTTAATATAATAATTTTTTGCGGCCGGATATCCTGATGAAATGCTCTGCTTTCATCCATTACAAATATATGTTCACTTTCAAGCACCTGTTTTGCCGGCAGGTGTGTTGGTATATTAATAGGCAACGTGCCACCTCCATTATTTCCCCGTTTAATTTTCTTCATTATAGGAATTTTCACGCCAATTTTCAATCTATCTATACGTGTTGAGGGGGAAACAACAGAAAACTCTTTAAATAAAACGCACTGACACGCCTTTTGGTTTCACAGTAAAATGATTTTCAAAGATGTCAGAGGGAATTGTAATGTTTTATAGAATGATAAGATAAAAAACGAGCCATATGAATTGATAATGAACGGACGCTCATATCGTTAGGTTTCTTATGAGTTCTTAATTGATGTTTACATTTTGAATTGCGATTTAAAAAAGGTAAAATAATCAGCACCAGGGACATAGGAGGGACTTACATGTCTATTTATCATATGAAGGTACGTACAATCACAGGGAAAGACATGACACTTCAGCCTTTCGCGGGAAAGGTACTGATGATCGTGAATACAGCAAGTAAGTGCGGTTTTACTCCCCAATTAAAGCAGCTGCAGGAATTATATGATACATATCAGCAGGAGGGGCTGGAGATCTTAGGGTTCCCCTGCAATCAATTCATGAACCAAGAGCCTGGCGAAGAGGCTGACATACAGGAATTTTGTGAAACAAATTACGGTGTTACATTTCCTATGTTTTCAAAAGTGGATGTAAACGGGAAAAACGCCCACCCGCTGTTTGTGTATTTGACAGAACATGCGAAAGGGATGCTGGGAACTAAGGCGATCAAGTGGAATTTCACGAAATTTATAGTGGATAGAAATGGAGAAATCGTTGGCCGTTATTCACCAAATACAAATCCGAAAGAGCTGGAAAACGATATCGTGAAGCTATTAGAGCAATAAAAAGAGGGTGTTTTTGTGAAGGAATTGAAGCAGGCAGAGCAAATCAGGGCATGGGTTCAATCTATCCTGACTGACGAAAGCTCTGGACATGACTGGCATCATGTATCAAGAGTAGCAGATCTTGCAGCGTATATTGGAGAAAAGGAAAAAGCGGATTTGTTCATTGTTGAAACGGCGGCTTTGGTTCATGATTTAATTGATGTGAAGCTGCCTGACACGGTCAGGCTTTCTGTGAGCGAAGTATATGATCAGCTCGTTTTTTTCGGAGTAGGAAAAGAGAATGCTGACAGGGTGATTCATATTATAACAAGGATGTCCTTTCGAGACAGGGAAAAGCTGGCGAAGGAGCCGCTCTCAATTGAGGGAAAAGCCGTACAGGATGCTGACAGACTTGATGCGATTGGTGCTGTCGGCATTGCGAGAGCTTTCATGTTTGCGGGCGCAAACGGGCATAGCCTTTATGGAGATGATCAAAGCGCCTACGCTCATTTTTTTCATAAGCTGCTGCGGCTGAAAGATATGATGAATACAGACACTGCACGGGAACTGGCAGAAGAAAGACACAATTTTATGCTTCAATTTGTCCGCCAATTAGAAAAAGACATACCCGGGATTGATGCCGAAACGTCGTAATAGAAGGCTTGGAGCGACTATGATAGAATAAGTCACAGATATGCTATAGGAGGACGATCATGAAGATAAAATCAATTGAACCTACACCAAGCCCGAATACAATGAAAGTCATCTTAACGGAAGAGCTTCCGGCGGGCAAAAGCAATAACTATAAACCTGAGCAAGCAGAAGGTGCACCGCTTGTTATAGCGGAAATCCTTAAAATAGATGGAGTTAAAGGGGTATATCACGTCGCAGATTTTCTTGCTGTTGAACGGAATGCAAGATACGACTGGAAAGACATTTTACCGCAAGTCCGCACTGCATTTGGGATGGAAAGTGCTGAAAGCGCAGAAGAAAATCGTTCTGATCAAGAATCTTTTGGAGAGGTAAAAGTTTTTGTGCAGATGTTCAGCGGCATTCCTATGCAAGTTAAATTAACCGATGGAGAGCGGGAAGAACGCTTCGGCTTACCTGAACGCTTTCAGCAGGCGATCTTAAAACTTAGATCTGAAGCTTCCAATGTTGTGTTTGAGCGGGCTTGGAAAGAACAAGGTGTCAGATTCGGTGACTTTGATGAAATCGGCCATGATGTGACAGAAGAGCTTCAAGCGGCATACAGTGATGAACGGCTGAAACGACTGACTGAAGCAGCCGCTCAAGGAAAGGGCGAAGCAAAACAAGCTGTACAGCGCAAAGCGTATAAAGTAACGCTTGATATGCTGGATGATGAGGACTGGAAAAAGCGTTATGCACACTTGGAACAGATGGATCCGAAAGAAGAGGATATCCCGGTTTTACAGAAGGCATTGGATGATCCAAAGGTGTCCATCAGAAGACAGGCTGTTGTGTACTTAGGAATGATTGAAACACCTGATGTTCTTCCTCTATTGTATAAAGCACTTGAGGACAAAGCTGTATCAGTCAGAAGAACGGCCGGAGACTGCCTGTCTGATATCGGCGATCCTCAAGCCATTCCTGCTATGATCAAGTCATTAAGCGACTCCAGCAAGCTTGTTCGCTGGCGTGCCGCCATGTTCCTGTACGAAGTCGGCGATGAAAGTGCAATTGAAGCTTTGCGCGCTGCCGAAGATGACCCCGAATTTGAGGTCAGCCTTCAAGTCAAAATGGCGCTTGAACGTATTGAGCATGGAGAAGAAGCAAAAGGTTCTGTTTGGAAACAAATGACGGAAAGCAGAAAAAAAGGCGAATAAAGATAAAAAAGGTGCAGATCATGCACCTTTTTTATGTGAATTCACTTTTTATAAAAATTATTTCGAATATTGTTGAAAAATATCCGAAAACTATTTATAGTAAGTAACAATATTAATAGTTGGAGGGTTCAAATCGAAAGAAAGCTATATAAATATAAAAACACGAAAGAACAAAACAAGGTGAGGGCGGCCTGTATTTATCTTATTTGCAAAAACAGCCCATAAATAAACTGAAAATTGTCAAAATAAAATCCAATCAAACAATTGAAAGAATTTAGGAGGATCACCATGGCAGAATTACGCAGTAATATGATCACACAAGGAATCGATAGAGCTCCGCACCGCAGTTTGCTTCGTGCAGCAGGGGTAAAAGAAGAGGATTTCGGCAAGCCGTTTATTGCGGTGTGTAATTCATACATTGATATCGTTCCCGGTCATGTTCACTTGCAGGAGTTTGGGAAAATCGTAAAAGAAGCAATCAGAGAAGCAGGGGGCGTTCCGTTTGAATTTAATACCATTGGGGTAGATGATGGCATCGCAATGGGGCATATCGGTATGAGATATTCGCTGCCAAGCCGTGAAATTATCGCAGACTCTGTGGAAACGGTTGTATCCGCACACTGGTTTGACGGAATGGTCTGTATTCCGAACTGCGACAAAATCACACCGGGAATGCTTATGGCGGCAATGCGCATCAACATTCCGACGATTTTTGTCAGCGGCGGACCGATGGCGGCAGGAAGAACAAGTGACGGGCGAAAAATCTCCCTTTCCTCAGTATTCGAAGGGGTAGGCGCCTACCAAGCAGGGAAAATCAACGAAAACGAGCTTCAAGAACTAGAGCAGTTCGGATGCCCAACGTGCGGGTCTTGCTCAGGCATGTTTACGGCGAACTCAATGAACTGTCTGTCAGAAGCACTTGGTCTTGCTTTGCCGGGTAATGGAACCATTCTGGCAACATCTCCGGAACGCAAAGAGTTTGTGAGAAAATCGGCTGCGCAATTAATGGAAACGATTCGCAAAGATATCAAACCGCGTGATATTGTTACAGTAAAAGCGATTGATAACGCGTTTGCACTCGATATGGCGCTCGGAGGTTCTACAAATACCGTTCTTCATACCCTTGCCCTTGCAAACGAAGCCGGCGTTGAATACTCTTTAGAACGCATTAACGAAGTCGCTGAGCGCGTGCCGCACTTGGCTAAGCTGGCGCCTGCATCGGATGTGTTTATTGAAGATCTTCACGAAGCGGGCGGCGTTTCAGCGGCTCTGAATGAGCTTTCGAAGAAAGAAGGAGCGCTTCATTTAGATGCGCTGACTGTTACAGGAAAAACTCTTGGAGAAACCATTGCCGGACATGAAGTAAAGGATTATGACGTCATTCACCCGCTGGATCAACCATTCACTGAAAAGGGAGGCCTTGCTGTTTTATTCGGTAATCTAGCTCCGGACGGCGCTATCATTAAAACAGGCGGCGTACAGAATGGGATTACAAGACACGAAGGGCCGGCTGTCGTATTCGATTCTCAGGACGAGGCGCTTGACGGCATTATCAACCGAAAAGTAAAAGAAGGCGACGTTGTCATCATCAGATACGAAGGGCCAAAAGGCGGACCTGGCATGCCGGAAATGCTGGCGCCAACATCCCAAATCGTTGGAATGGGGCTCGGGCCAAAAGTGGCATTGATTACGGACGGACGTTTTTCCGGAGCCTCCCGTGGCCTCTCAATCGGCCACGTATCACCTGAGGCAGCTGAGGGCGGGCCGCTTGCCTTTGTTGAAAACGGAGACCATATTATCGTTGATATTGAAAAACGCATCTTGGATGTACAAGTGCCAGAAGAAGAGTGGGAAAAACGAAAAGCGAACTGGAAAGGTTTTGAACCGAAAGTGAAAACCGGCTACCTGGCACGTTATTCTAAACTTGTGACAAGTGCCAACACTGGCGGTATTATGAAAATCTAGATAGCTGGGGACACTTTCTTTTATTTTAAGGTGTGAACATTTGAAATCCGGGCCTCTCTATAGTATCCTTTACTTCAGATGAAGGATACTAGAGGGGGCTTTTTTTATGTCAATGGCTTATGAAGAATACATGCGCCAGCTTGTCGTACCGATGCGCCGCGAGCTGACTGGAGCAGGTTTTGAAGAGTTAACAACAGCGGAAGAAGTAGAAAACTTTATGGAAAAGGCAGAGGGCACAACTCTTGTAGTCGTTAACTCTGTATGCGGCTGCGCGGCAGGCCTTGCGCGTCCTGCGGCTACACAGGCAGTCCTCCAGAATGACAAAACACCTGACAATACGGTGACTGTATTTGCGGGCCAAGATAAAGAAGCTACTGCGAAAATGCGTGAGTATTTTACTGGCCAGGAGCCTTCTTCACCATCAATGGCTCTTTTGAAAGGCAAAGAAGTCGTACATTTTATTCCGCGTCATGAAATTGAAGGACACGATATGGAAGAAATCATGAAAAATCTGACTGCTGCCTTCGATGCGCACTGCTAAATGCCCGTTCTCCGGGCATTTTCTTTTTGGGAGTACAGAAGATGATAACAACAAGCTATAGACCGTCTGAACACACCATAAAAACTGCAAAGCAGCTTTCTAAAGAGCTAAATATGCCATACTGCGGCCGGAATAAACAAACGGTTGAACACCTGCTGAAATCAGCTGAACGTGATTTGCTTGTGGTCGGCAAAGAGCGGTTTGAGCTGTATACGAAACAAGGTGCCAAATTCTTTTTTCATCCGAATACAGCGATGTTCAGAGCCAAACGCTTCTTACAGGGGGAGAAAGAGCCTATTCTTCGGGCTGCCGGCTTATCTGAAGGGGATACGTTTTTAGATTGCACACTCGGGCTGGGGTCAGATGCCATTATCGCAAGTATGGCAGTAGGCAAAACGGGTTCTGTTGTTGGGATTGAAAAAAACCATCTTGTGTCTGTTTTAGTGAGGACGGGGCTGCATTCATGGGAAACGGGTATAGAAGAGCTTCAAGCTGCGATGAGAAGAATCCAGGTGAAGAATGGTGATTGCTTTGAACACATCAAGCAGCTTCCTGACAACTCTGTTGATGTGGTTTATTTCGATCCAATGTTTCATGAACCTGTAGAAACCTCTGACGGCATCGCGCCTTTACGTGATTTGGCAGAGGATTCCGTTTTGCACGAAGGATGTATCAATGAAGCGGTACGAGTCGCCAGAAAAAGCGTTGTGCTAAAAGACCACTGGAAAAGCCCGCGGTTTGAACAGTTTGGTTTTAACGTCATGAAAAGAAAAACAGCACTGTTCCATTATGGCGTCATTCAAACAAGCCCGTGATTCATATCACGGGCTTTCTGTTAATCGGTGACCTCCATGACGACAAAGTATAACAATGTTAAGAGTGAAACTGTGGCAAACAGAGCGTCAATCATGCGGAAAGCCTCCTTTCATGCAATATTGTAAGCGTTTTTACGCAAAGTGCATAGCAACGAATCTCCTAATTTGCATATCAGTTTCATATAGTACATGACTTGCATGTTTTGGATGTGCTAAAATAAGAGAAACATGACAATAAAATAGAGAGGAATAAGCAGTCATGAAATTGTGGATGAGAAAGACCCTTGTGGTTTTATTTACCATTGTAACGTTCGGGCTCGTATCTCCTCCGGCTGCCCTTATGGCGGACAAGCCTTCCGGACAGCCGAGCAGTCTTGAGCAGAATGATTACACCGCTTTTTATGATGAGCATGACCTGTACGATGATGAGTCGGATGACAGGCGAGATCCTGAACTGCTTTTTCAATCGTACAAGGAACAGCTCCTTGACAGCGCTGAGGATCAGTCCTTTTTAAAATTCGGCAGCAGAATCGCTCCTGTCATTGAGGATGACTATCGGAAAGAGATCCTGCCAAAAATCGAAAATGTGATTAGTGATTATTTAGCGACATTGCAAGATGATGAGGCGTACCAAGATGTTGTGATCTCAAGCATGCCTTCAGCGGGCAAAACGGAAAAAATTTTCAACGTTTACAATCGGACAACTGGAGAAGATCTTCTCAGATTCCATGTGCGAAGAGACCACCCGCCTCATGACGGCTACTGGTTTAATTTTCATTATCATACAGCAGAAGATGGATTTCAATCACATCATGAGCTTGGGAGCATTTACTGGGACCGCAACACGCCTCCCAACTGGATGAGTGCCTAAAGGAGATGCCATTAGACATGAAAAAGTACACAATGAATGAAATGGTCGATATAACAAAGGACATGCTGAACAAACGGGGCGTTATGATAGAAGATATTGCACGGATTGTTCAAAAACTTCAGGAAAAATACAATCCAAATCTGCCGCTCAGTGTTTGCATGGAGAATGTAGAAAAAGTCCTGAACAAACGTGAAATTATTCATGCTGTTTTGACAGGCCTTGCACTCGATCAGCTTGCAGAACAGAAGCTTCTCCCCGAGCCGCTGCAGCACCTTGTTGAAACGGATGAACCGCTTTACGGCATAGATGAAATTATCCCGCTTTCAATCGTTAATGTGTACGGGTCGATCGGTTTGACCAATTTCGGTTATTTGGATAAAGAGAAGATTGGAATTATTAAGGAACTTGATGAAAGTCCAGACGGTATTCACACCTTTTTGGATGATATTGTGGCAGCTCTTGCTGCAGCAGCGGCGAGCAGAATTGCACATACGCATCAGGATCTGCAAGATGAAGAAAAAGAACAGGATGAAAAGCCTGTTGTCAGCTGACTATAAAAAAATCATTTCTGGGTTCAGAAATGATTTTTTATTGTGTTACACTACTAGAAGACTACTTTTAAAGGATGAAAAAAAATGAAACAGTATAAGGATTTATGCAGACATGTTTTAGAGCATGGTGAGAAAAAGGGAGACCGGACAGGGACCGGAACAATCAGCACTTTTGGATATCAAATGAGATTTAATTTACGGGAAGGCTTTCCGATGCTCACCACTAAAAAACTCCACTTTAAATCAATTGCGCATGAACTGCTGTGGTTCTTAAAAGGAGATACGAATGTACGCTATCTGCAGGAAAACGGAGTGCGAATCTGGAATGAGTGGGCTGATGAAAACGGTGAACTTGGACCTGTATATGGCTCGCAATGGCGTTCTTGGCGGGGAGCTGATGGAGAAACCATTGATCAAATTTCCCGTCTTATTGAAGATATTAAGACAAATCCGAACTCCAGACGCTTAATCGTCAGCGCCTGGAATGTTGGTGAAATTGATAAAATGGCGTTGCCGCCGTGCCATTGCCTGTTCCAATTCTATGTGTCTGACGGCAAGCTGTCCTGTCAGCTGTATCAGCGCTCTGCCGATGTTTTCTTAGGTGTGCCGTTTAATATTACATCTTATGCCCTGCTAACCATGATGATTGCTCATGTGACTGGGCTTGAATCGGGCGAGTTCATCCATACATTTGGTGATGTTCATATCTATCAAAATCATATTGAACAAGTCAATTTGCAGCTTGAAAGAGATGTTAGACCGCTTCCGAAGCTTCGTTTCGCCAGAAAGGTTGATTCTATTTTTAACTTTGCATTTGAGGACTTTATCATCGAGGATTATGATCCGCATCCTCATATAAAAGGGGCGGTCAGCGTATGATTTCATTCATTTTTGCGATGGATGCCAACAGGCTTATCGGCAAAGACAATGATTTGCCGTGGCATTTGCCCAATGATCTTGCATACTTTAAGAAAATAACATCGGGCCATTCAATCATTATGGGCCGGAAAACATTTGAATCGATCGGACGTCCGCTTCCAAATCGGAAAAATATTGTCGTTACCTCAGCGCCGGATTCAGAATTTCCGGGATGCACGGTTGTCAGTTCATTAAAGGATGTACTGGACATTTGTTCAGGCCCTGAAGAATGCTTTGTGATCGGAGGGGCTCAGCTCTATACGGACCTGTTCCCTTATGCGGACAGACTGTATATGACGAAAATTCATCACGAGTTTGAGGGTGACCGTCACTTTCCTGAATTTGATGAATCCAATTGGAAGCTGGTTTCTTCTGAGCAGGGGACCAAAGACGAAAAAAACCCGTATGATTACGAATTTCTAATGTATGAAAAAAAGAATTCTTCTAAAGCGGGAGGATTTTAATTGGTTCGCTACAGCCTTCTAGTGGTTTATATTGTGTATATGCTGTTAAAAAATATGAAACAATTATTTAATCAAACAATGCTCGATCCCCGTCTGTCATACAAAAAACAGATGGCTCTTGTGTACGAACAGCCAAAGGCGTTTTTAGAAGGCTGTATCGGCATCTCCGGTTCAGTTGTGACGATCCATCAGCCAGAGCCAATACCACACGGTCCTGTTTTGTATGTGCATCCCCGTTTGCGTTTGGCTGAACTGGCCTTAATTGCTGGATATATTGAGGAACCGGCCGGCTTTATCGCTAACCCAAAAGTGTTCCGCTTGCCTTTTATCGGGCAATGGCTGGATCGGATGGATGTGATTTCAGACGGGGATTCAGAAAAGGTATATGAAGATGTGACAAAACAGCTGGAAAAGGGACAAAGCCTGATTCTTTCACTAGATGGTTCTATTGATCCTGTAGAACTTGCGGCCCGCTATCATCTTCCGTTGGTGATGGTGGAAACGAAAGGAACAGATAACATGCAAAATGGCTCGTTTTTTAAACGCTTAAAACCGGCAGACATTGAATTGTCCTTTTCAAAAGCTTATATACCTGCCAATGAAAAACAATTACGTGCATAAAAAAGCGCAGTCGTGAAGACTGCGCTTTTCTGTTACTGTTACGAAAGGAAAGGCACCTTTACACAATAGAAGAGCACGCAGAAAAACATGGCAGCGCTCCCGCCCAATACAAAGCTGTGCCAAATGGCGTGATGGAAGGGGATCTTTTTCCAAATGTAAAAGATGGTTCCGACAGAGTATAAAATGCCGCCGAGAAAAAGGAGGCTGAATCCCGCTCCGCTCAGTGAAGCATATAAAGGTTTAACTGCAATAATCATCAGCCACCCCATGACTAAATACACGAAGGTTGACAATAGGATAAACCGTTTCACAAAGAAAATTTTAAAAACGATTCCGCCTAGGGCAAGTGACCATACGATAACCAACAGGGTAAAGCCGAGTGTGCCTTTCAGCGGCCCAAGCAAAAAAGGCGTGTAGGTTCCGGCGATGAGTACGTAAATTGCGCTATGATCAATAATCTCCAAAATGTCCTTCGTTTTTTTATGTGTGATGCTGTGAAGCAGGGTGGAGCTCAAATATAACAGCAGCATAGAGACACCGAATATTGTAAAGCTGACAATGTCCCATGCAGACCCGTAATTAGCCGCAAATATGATTAGAAACACTAATGCTGGGATGGATAAGAGGACACCGATGCCGTGTGTAATCGCATTGGCGATCTCTTCTTTGATTGTAAACAAGTACATTCTCCTTTCGATCGCTAGATCATTTGATTTTTTAACGTCTCTATAAAGCTCAAGCCCTCAAAGGTAATTTTTGTGCCTGCGCGTCCGCGGCTTTTGGTGACATAATCTTTTTTCTCCAAATAGTCGAGACGGCTTCTGACCTGCTGAGGAGTTAACGAGGTTTGGGTATTTTTGCTGTGTTCAGAAATGATCCGTCTGCTGGCAGGTTCTCCTTTTTCGTTCAATACTTTTATTGTTTCCAAAATAAACAAAAACTCAGCTTTTTCCATTAAAGTAAGCAGTTTCGCTTTTTTCTTCGACGTTTTTCCGTCTATCGTGCCTCTAATATACGGCGGCAGGTCATATGGCTGAATCGTTCCCCCGCTTGATACTGCCGCCATATAATCTGCAGCGTTTTTTAATTCCCTGACATTGCCTTCAAATGCATGCTTCTCAAGCACGGGAAAAACGGAGGGATCGATTAACAATTGCTGACCAGAATTTGAGAGAAAATGCTGTGTCAAAAGCGGAATATCGCTTTTTCGTTCCGATAATTCGGGCAGTGTGAGCGTTAAAATGTTCAGTCTGTAGAATAAGTCTTGCCTGAATGTATGTTCCACGGATCGGTCTGCAGAAGCACAGATCATTCGCGGTTTCTCCGTGTCTGAATCAAGCGCTTTTAACAGCTGAGCTTGTACAGAAGCAGGCATGCGCCATACATCATCAAGAAAAAGGGTTCCTCGTACCGCTTTTTGAAAAACACCTGTGTTTCCGTTAGGGCCAAAAAGCTCATGAATAAGGGTTTCTTCCGAATGGGTGCTGCAATTGACGCTTATAAACGGTTCATTGCTTCTCGAAGATTCCAAGTGTATGGCATGTGCGAAGTGATTTTTGCCTGTTCCGATTTTTCCTGTTATTAAGACAGGAAGCTCCGATAACGAGAACTGCTTGGCGATTCGCTTCGCTTCCAGAAAAGTTTGATGTTCTCCGATTAGATGTTGAAATGTATTGAGTTTTGGTGCACTATTCATCAATTGGCTCCTTTTGGTTCTAATTGGTTTCATTATATCATGCCTTTTGGTTGAAAACACCCTTTATTTTACGATCATCTTTTTTCTTGGC
>NZ_JAVAXX010000203.1:0-12079 GCF_042709275.1 Bacillus sp. LR_5
GTGATAGCATCTGGAAGAGAAATTTCAATTATCTGTTTTTCTCAAGAATAGTCAAGATATCCGGCGATATGTTCGCATTTAATTCAATATTATGGTTTTTAATTTATGACGGCAAAGGTGCGATCGGCACTGCTTTATTGATTGCTGTCACTTTTTTGCCGGAAGCCGTTCTGGCGCCTGTGACGGGGCCTTTTATGAAACAGACCACGCTGAAATTTTGGATGTACTTTTCAGATCTGACAAGGGCGGCGATTGTTTTGATTATCCCTCTATGTCATTTTGCGGGCTTCTCTCCGCTGTGGTTTGTCATGACGCTTATGATTGTGCATTCAGCTACTGGAGCTGCCTACAATCCCGCCTCTATCGCTTTGATTCCTCAAATCGTAAATGAACAGGGCATTCAAAAAGCAAATGCTGTGCTGCAGTCCTCCGCTCAAATTGTCAGGCTCGGGGCTGTCACATTATGCGGCGCTTTTCTTACATTTATCAGTCCTTCTTATACCATGCTTATCGCACTTGTGCTCTATTTGGTGTCAGGTTTTCTCGTTCTTTTTATTAAGTACACTGCGGTTGAATCTCAATCAGAGTCTGCGGTTGTTACACAGAGAGGCACATATATCGGAAGGCTGAAACGCGGCTTTAGGCTCGTCAGAAAACACCAGATTTTATACCCGCTCGCCATTTACTGTATCTTTATGAATTTCGCGGCTGCCCCATGGGAAGCGCTCTCTGCCGTATACGTTGCGGAAGATTTAAACGGCCAGCCGATCGTATACTCGCTTTTAAAGGCCACCACCGCCGCGGGCGCGTTTTTATTAGGGTTTGTGCTGGCGAAAGTCAAGGTAAACAGGTACGGCTTGTTATTCGTCACTGCCGGCATTATTGAAGGATTTGCTTTCTTTATTACCGGGATGAATACCTTTTTGCCGCTCGTCTTTTTCGCTGCTTTTACCTTTGGCGCCGCAGTCAGTGCTGTTAATGTTCCTGAGTATACGATTATCCAGACGTCTGTGGACAGTGAGGATCAGCCGCAGGTTTACGCCGTTATACATATGATCTCAAATATTTCGATCCCTGCCGGAGCTGTCATTTGCGGGTATGCCGCTAATGCTTTCGGCTCAGGTAAAGTGATCGCTGTCGGCGGGATTGTCGAAATTATTGCGGGTATCGGAATTTTGCTGTTTACAAAACTGGCCAAAGCAGAAAGGTCCGACCTGATTAAAGAAAGGGAAGCAAGTGTTCATCTGTAAAGGGTTTTAAAACGCCATGCCTCGTGCATGGCGTTTTTTTGTGCCAATGGGTCCGGTGCGAGATACGACTCCGGTCTTATATAAAAATCAATCTCTGATTCGTTTTGCATATTTTCCAACTTGTATAAGATGAAGACAAGGAAAACGAAAGGAGGATCTGCATGAAGATCAACAAGAAAACAATAGGCGGATTCTTATTAATTGTATTTGGGATCTCTGTCTTTTTTGGAGGAGGAAGCTTCGGCTTTATCATCCCGCTCGCCATCGGGAGCTTGATGACATACGCAGGAATCAAAAGGTTTGCCGCGGGAAAAACCATCACGGGAATCATCGTGGGCGGTATCGGAGCCATTATGCTCATCTGCTCACTTCCGTTTGTCGTCGGAATCGCATTGGCAGCCGCTATGGTTTATTACGGCTGGAAGCTGATGAAAAACGGATCAGCTGATAACGGTGTATCATCTTTTGATCCTGAACCGGCTTCTGTTGCCTACCAATCTCACTTTGATGACGAATGGGAAGAATTTTTGAAGAAAAAATAATATCAATATATTAGGAGGAATTAGGTATGGTATTAAAAAGAATCAGAGACATGTTTGTTGCGTCAGTTCATGAAGGACTTGATAAAATGGAGAATCCAAAGGTGATGCTGAATCAATATGTACGCGATATGGAAAGCGACATCGCAAAAGCAAAGCAAACAATTGTGAAACAGCACACGATTGCCTATCAATTTAAGAAAAAATATGAAGAAGCCGCTGAAGTTGCTGGCAAACGGAAAAATCAGGCACAGCTCGCATTTGACGCAGGTGAAGAAGAACTGGCGAAAAAGGCGCTGACTGAAATGAAGTATTTAGAAGGGAAGGCGGCTGAGCATAAAGCTTCCTATGAACAGGCAAACAGTCAGCTGGCTGATCTGAAAGAGCAGCTGGCTGCACTTGAAACAAAGCTTCAGGACGTAAAGGATAAAAAACAGGCGCTGATTGCGCGGGCAAATGCGGCGAAAGCTAAAGAGCATATGAATACGACATTTGACAAAATTGACAGTGAAAGCGCGTATCGTGAATTTTTGCGTATTGAAAATCGTATTGAAGAAATGGAAATCCGCGCGAATTATTCAAAGTCAGCGGAAGCCGGCACAGAACTTACACGTAAAGAATTCGCAGACGATGTAGAAGCGGAGATTGAAAAAATGCGGACACTTTCACTGCAAAAATCAGACCAGACACAAGCGGCAAATGAATAAGCGGAACGGGGAAGGATTTGCGGTCAAGTCCTTCCCCTTCCGCACGTATCAATTCGCAAGCTTTTCCTTTATAATAGAATGAATGAGAAGGATGAAACCGAATGAAAAAAATGCTTGGCAAACTGTTGATCACTGCCGGTATTCTGGTTTTTTTCGCTGTTGTCGTAAAAGATGTGTTTGCTGCAGGCCTAGGTTTCATAAATGGCACAGAAGCTGATTCAGCCAGCGCATCGCCGCGGGACATTGACAGCATGGTCATTGAGTCGGATAGCAAGGATGTCCGGATTATAGCGGAAGAACGAAGTGACATATCGGCAGGCATTTCAGGAGACTCAGGAAAGTTATTTGTTACTGAAAACAAAAGAAAACTGGAGCTGACCGTAAAGGAAAAAGAATTTCAATTTTTGAATGGATTTAACCGTTCAACTCTTATCGTCAGGCTTCCGTATGATTATAAAGGTGATCTGGCAGTACGAACCTCAAGCGGTGACGTGTCTGTGGCCGGGAATGACCATCTTGCGCTTTCCGGGCTGAACGCAGTATCTGCGAGCGGAAATACGAGCGTGACGGACGTCCGCATTCAAGATCTGAAAGTGAAGGCATCATCGGGGGATGTTTCCATTTCAAATACCGTCTCCAAAACAGCCGGCATTGATTTAGCTTCAGGGGACGCAAATCTGGTTCATGTATCAGGCTCTCTTGATGTGAAAATGACTTCAGGAGATTTTAATGCTGTATTGAAAAAGGTAACCGGTCCCGTATCTGTCACGCTGACAAGCGGTGATGCTAATGTAAGCCTTCCCCAAAACGGCAGCTTTGCAGTCAATGCTTTATCAGCAAGCGGTGACGTCAGTTCGCCGTATTCATTTGCTGATAAAGCACATAAAGAACAGCATCACATCACAGGCACGCAAGGAAGCGGCCAGCATCCAATCGACATCAAAACGGACAGCGGGGATCTAGCGATACGGTAGCACTAGGCAGAAGAAAGGAGGCGGACACCAGGAATGACAAAAAAACAGCTTCTCGGATTGATCATTGCTTTATTCGGCATCAGTATGTTTTTGCAAATTATCGGAATAGGCGATCTGCTGTTTTGGCCGCTCTTTTTTCTGATTGCCGGCTATTTCCTTAAAAAATATTCCCGTGATTGGCTTGGCTCCGTCATGTATATCTTTGCCGCGTTTCTATTTTTGAAAAACCTCTTCAGCATCACCTTTAATTTATTCGGCTATGCGTTTGCCGCATTTCTGATTTACGCCGGCTACAGGCTTATCAAAGGGAAGCCGATATTTGAACCGAATGAGAAACAGGTCAATCTCAATAAAAAAGAACATCATGATCCGCCAAAAGATGTAAAACATCCCGACATGCGCAGCTTTTTTATCGGTGAGCTGCAAATGATGAAGCAGCCGTTTGACCTGAATGATTTAAATGTCTCTGGTTTTATCGGTGATATCAAAATCGATTTATCTAAAGCGATGATTCCCGAGGGAGAAAGTACAATCGTCATTAGCGGAGTCATTGGAAACGTTGATATTTATGTACCATCGGACCTTGAAGTAGCTGTCAGCTCGGCTGTTTTTATAGGAGACATCAATCTGATCGGCTCGAAGAAAAGCGGATTAAGCACGAAGGTATATGCCGCGTCAACCGATTTTAGCGAGTCAAAGCGCCGGGTCAAAGTGTCCGTTTCCTTATTTATCGGTGATGTGGATGTGAAGTACGTATGAGAAAAAAAATGCTTGCCAGCCTCCAATGGCGCGCCATCCGCATGACAACGGGAATCAGCCTGCTCCTTTTTGCCTGCCTGATTTCCTTTATGATGTTTTACTATCGGCTCGATCCGCTTGTTTTGCTGTCATCTAGCTGGTTCGGAATTCCGTTTATCCTGATTTTGCTTCTGATCAGCGTGACCGTCGGTTTCGCCTCAGGGTATATGTACGGCAACCGGTTGAAGACAAGGATTGATACATTAATTGAATCCATTTTAACCTTTGAAAACGGCAATTTCGCTTATCGGATACCGCCGCTCGGTGATGATGAAATCGGCCTGGCTGCTGATCAGCTGAACGAAATGGCGAAGCGCGTGGAACTTCAAGTCGCATCCCTCCAGAAACTTTCCAATGAACGTGCGGAATGGCAGGCTCAAATGAAGAAGTCGGTTATCTCAGAAGAACGCCAGCGATTGGCCAGAGATCTTCATGATGCGGTCAGCCAGCAGCTCTTTGCCATATCGATGATGACATCAGCCGTGCTGGAACATGTCAAGGATGCTGATGACAAAACAGTCAAGCGGATCAGGATGGTAGAGCATATGGCAGGCGAAGCCCAAAATGAGATGAGGGCGCTGCTGCTCCATTTACGGCCTGTTACCCTTGAAGGAAAAGGGCTGAAGGAGGGCCTTACGGAGCTTTTGGACGAGTTCCGAAAAAAGCAGCCGATTGATATTGAGTGGGATATACAGGACACAGCGATATCCAAGGGTGTTGAAGACCACTTGTTCAGAATCGTGCAGGAGGCCCTTTCAAACGTATTTAGACATTCAAAAGCGTCAAAAGTAACCGTGATTCTGGGCATAAAGAACAGCCAGCTCCGTCTGAAGGTGATTGATAATGGAAAAGGCTTTAAAATGGACCAGGTGAAAGCATCCTCATACGGCTTGAATTCTATGAAAGAACGTGCAAGTGAAATCGGCGGGGTCGCCGAAGTGATTTCAGTAGAAGGAAAAGGCACCCAAATTGAAGTGAAGGTCCCGATTTTCCCGGAAGAAAAAGGAGAGAACGAACGTGATTCGAGTATTATTGATTGATGATCATGAAATGGTCAGAATGGGGCTCGCGGCTTTTTTGGAGGCGCAGCCCGATATTGAAGTCATCGGCGAAGCATCGGACGGCAGCGAAGGTGTTCGGCTTGCTGCGGAACTGTCGCCGGATGTCATTTTAATGGACCTTGTCATGGAGGGCATGGATGGCATTCAAGCTACAAAGCAAATTTGCCGGGAGCTTTCTGACCCGAAAATTATTGTGCTCACTAGCTTCATTGATGATGACAAAGTGTACCCGGTTATTGAAGCTGGCGCGCTCAGCTATCTGTTGAAAACCTCAAAAGCGGCAGAAATCGCCGATGCCATCCGCGCCGCAAGCAAGGGAGAGCCGAAGCTGGAGTCAAAAGTGGCGGGAAAAGTATTATCCAGGCTGCGCCACTCAGGTGAAAACGCGCTCCCTCATGAATCGCTTACGAAACGGGAGCTCGAAATACTCTGCCTGATCGCAGAAGGAAAGACAAACAAAGAAATAGGCGAGGAACTGTTTATTACGATTAAAACAGTCAAAACACATATTACAAATATTTTATCAAAGCTGGATGTCAGTGACCGGACGCAGGCGGCGGTGTACGCACACAGAAATCATCTCGTCAAATAGGCGGCTCCTATTTGTCTGCGCCTTTCGTTCCGAAGTCTCTGACAATCACATTGACCCGGTAGTCTATTTCCGCATTGCTGAAATAATCATCATCCCATTTTCTTGCGATCTTTTTCCACTTTTGAGGATAATGAATTCTGACTTGGTTTCCCAATCCGGTCACATCCGCTTTGATCTCTTTCTGCAGTTTCTCTGTAATAAATGTCGTTACTGTTTTGTGTACTTGTTTTTCGACTGTCTTTTCAATACTTTTAATATATGAATCCTTAAACGAATCTTCATTGGGATTCCAGTCCTCAGATAGACGACCTTCAATAGTGCGGGTGACGGTGAATTTGAACTTTCCATCCTTATAGGCAGTCTTGATCTTCCGATTGCTTGAATATACTTCATAAGAAAAGAGATGGCCATCGCGCTTCAAATCAATGACGCCTCCCTCGACAGTGCCTGAAAATAAGTTGATATTTTGAACCTCAATCGGGGTGAGATCGCGGTGCCATAATTTATTTTTTATGATAGAGGCTCCGTTTATTGCGAGCTTGCCGTTTTCTTTACCGACATGAGGGATTAGGAATGAATCGTCAGAGGTTAAGTGTTCTGAGATCTCCCCTAATGTAACTGGCTCCATCATTCTGATCGTCACCTTATTATTCTCTGTCAGATCATATATCACGTTGGATGCGGGTTCGCCTTCATCATTCATTTTAAATATATCTTTAGTTCGGCCGTTGGTGATAAAGACGTAAGAACTCCTCCTTGTTCCGTTGTCTCTGACAAACTGGTTAATGATCGCGTCCATTCCAATTTGATCCGCAATCACGCTTTTGGAAAGCAGAATGAGACGCAAATGCTGTGAAAACGTAGGATTATGCTTTAATGCAGAGGTTCTCATCATTTGATGGACAGTTTCACCCTTTGTGATAGAAAGCTGTGTCGGATCAGATGAAGAGCCCTCCTTGGCGCTGATTTTTTTCGGAACGAGAATTTGCTGTGTCAGCTCTAAATTTTCATCGTCAGGCTTGTCTAGCCCTACTCCGATCACTAAGCTTAATTCCTCGATATTCTCACTGTCCCAGCATCCGGACAGCAATAGGGTGCATATAAACATACATAAAATCCGGATTTTCATTTTGCTGTAATCCTCCTCTTGAGAGCTACAATGAAAAAGAGAATGAACGGAAGCAGAAACAGGGAGACAAAAATATAGCCAAGATAATCGCTATACATCATGACTTGATTGGCGTCATCCGGCCAGAGAGAAAAATAAAAGACCGTTATGCCGATAATCACCATGCTTGTTTTAGTCGATAATCCAAATGTCTTCTTTAGCCCGTTAGCGGCAAAGTATCCGTAAATGACAAATGTGGTGAAAAACTGGATGATCCAGACCACCAGTAAAAACGATTCAAACCGTTCAATAAATATGCCTTTAAGCTCAAAGGACTGAAAGAGAGAAATAGTCGGCCAAATCAGCGTTTTTACCTCGGGAGCGGTCAAAGCTCCGACAACAATAATATACGTAAGGATATATAAGATAATCGGAATCAGAAATCCTAGAGACGCATATCTGAACGTGTATTTCTTTTTCTTCATATGTTCAGGAAGAAACAGCATCACTTCCATTCCTAAAAAAGAGATGGAAACGACGGTAAGGGAGTTTGCAATGGGTCCAAGGCCTTCGCCTAAAACAGGACGCAAATTATTGATATCAAAAATTTTAAAACTGATCCCGAACACAATCAGCAAAATAATAATGGTTACCGTTAAATAAAAGGGAAACAGCCGCGACACATCACTTAAGCCCCCAACGATTAAATAAATACCGCAGCAAATAAACGTTAAAATAATGACTTGAATTGGGGTTCTCTCCAACAGGAAAAACTTCACCATTTCAGCCATTGCCCGGGTCTCGAAGCTGGCTACGCCGAGGAAATAGCCGCAGATCAAAAGGCCGATGATGCTGCCGATCCATTTCCCAAGCCCTTCCTTCAAATATTCAAAGAGTGAAGGGTATTGATGTTTTTTCTGAATGAGCGTGTTTAAATAAATGAAGAAAATAAAAATGAAACCTTCTAATATCAGCGTGATCCAGCCGTCAGGCGTATTAGCCTTAGTGGTCAGCGCTCGCGGCAATGTTAAAAGTCCGGCCCCAAGCATTGTATTTGCAACAATAGAAATACCTTGAAAGGTATTAAGTTTCAGTGGAGTCTGTTTTTGGCTCATTTGGATTATTCGCCTCTTTTGGTTTGTTTTTAATTGGGAGACGGATAATGGAGTCATCCGTATTTTTCAGGCTAAAGAATCCGTTTGGCGAAAAATACGGAGACCCAAAGCTCGTTTGTCTCGTTAAGTGCGTATAAACGACAAGCATAAATAAAATAATGCCGTACAGCCCTAAAATAGCGGCGGAAAACATCGAAATAAAACGCAGCACCCGGAAAGACAGACCCATTCCGTATTGAGGAACGGTAAAGGATGCCAGGGCAATGACACTGACGACAATGACCATAATCGAACTGACGAGATTCGCTTCTACAGCAGCCTGTCCGATGACCACGCCCCCAACGAGGCCGATCGTCTGTCCGAGCGGATTGGGGAGTCGCAGTCCGGCCTCCCTTAGCAGCTCGATGGTGACTTCCATCAGCAGGGCTTCAAATATCGGAGGGAACGGCACGTTTTCCCTGTTCGCCGAAATCGTGACGGCGAGTGCGGTCGGCAGCAGCCCCTGATGGAAGGAAACAAGTGCAATATAAATCGATGACAAAAACAAGGTGATGAAGATAGAAGCAAAGCGCAGCGACCGGATAAGAGATGCTGAAATCCAGCGTTCATAGTAGTCATCCGGGGATTGCATCAGGATGCCGAGAGAAACCGGCACCAGCAGCACAAATGGTGAACTGTCGACCAAAATTGCCACACGGCCGTTAAACAGGGCTGAAGATACTTTGTCAGGTCTTTCCGTATTTTGAATCTGCGGAAATGGTGAATATTTATTATCTTCAATGAGCTCCTCGAGCGTTCCGCTGTCCTGGATATCTTCCAGCTGGATATTTTTAAGCCGCGCCTTCACTTCTTTTATGACGGACTTTTTTGCTTTGCCTTCAATGTACATAATGGCTGCAGGCTTCAGCTTGTTTTCGCCGATCATGATTTTTTTGGTGATCAATTTCGGATGAGAGGTTCTTTGTCTGATCAGAGCGAGATTTGTATCAATATCCTCTACAAACGCTACTTTTGGGCCGCGAACCACTTTTTCAGTTGTCGGCTCTGTCAGGCTTCTTGTTTTTTTCTTTCCTGTGGTCAGAATATAGGCTTTATCCAATCCGTTGATAAACACAGCACAATTGCCGTTGAGAATCGATTCAATCGTTTTTTTTGCAGTTTCAACAGGTCTTGCGTCAAGCTGGTCAAGGCGTTTTTTGACCTGGTCAAGCGTTAAGGTCTCCTCATCTTTAATCAAAGTTTTAATGGCTTCTGACACCTTATTCTCATCAGTCATTTCACTGAAATAGAGATAGTAAAAAACCAGTCCGTTCGCAAGCATTTTTTTGTTTTTCACCAGATCATCGTTTTCTTTTAATTTTGGCAGCACCAATGCTAAATTATCGTGTATATATTCCTTAAACTCTGTTTGTTCCAATGAGGTCACCTCTTATCCAAAACCTTAGTAGAGGTTATCTTTTCCTGTTAAAAAAATGATATACTGTGTTAGAGTATTTCATGGAGTAAGTTTTTTTATGAAAGCGGAGGATACGAAGTGGCACAGGTAAGGCTAGCTGGAAAACAAGAAGAAATTGAACAGCTCATTAGATCATTTGAACAGCATTATGATGTCTCTTATACATCAAAGGAGTACGGCAGGACAAATCCAAAATACAAATATTCAAAGGATTCCCGCGTATATCTTGAATTAAAATTAAAATCTGCCAAGATCGAAAAATAAAAAGGATTTTTTGTGTCATTGGCGAATTATGATCTATTGAAGCAACCGTTATGGAGGGATACATAAATGGAATACAGAATTGAACGAGACACCATGGGAGAAGTAAAAGTTCCTGCTGATAAATTTTGGGGCGCCCAAACACAGCGAAGCAAGGAGAACTTTAAGATCGGTTCTGAAAAAATGCCGATGCGTGTTGTGAAGGCGTTTGCAATATTAAAACGAAGCACAGCTCTAGCTAATAAACGCCTCGGCAATCTGGATGCTGAAAAAGCAGAAGCCATTGCAGCGGTTTGTGATGATGTGCTCAAAGGCAAATACGATGACAACTTCCCGCTTGTCGTATGGCAGACCGGAAGCGGCACTCAAAGCAATATGAACATGAACGAAGTGGTAGCCAACCGTGCGACTGCTTTATTAAAAGAGAAGAACTCTGATCAAACGATTCATCCAAATGATGACGTGAACCGCAGCCAAAGCTCAAACGACACATTCCCGACTGCGATGCATGTTGCCGCTGTTTTGGCTATTTACGAGCAGCTTGTGCCGGCGCTTGATCAGCTTCGCAATACACTGGATGAAAAAGCAAAAGCATACAATGATATTGTCAAAATCGGACGCACGCATCTTCAGGATGCTACGCCACTGACCCTCGGACAGGAAATCAGCGGATGGGTTCACATGCTGGACCGTTCGAAGGAAATGATTTTGGAAGCGACAGATAAAATGCGTGCGCTTGCAATTGGTGGAACGGCTGTCGGAACGGGTATCAACGCCCACCCTGAGTTTGGAGAGCTTGTCTCAGAAGAGATCACTAAGCTGACCGGCCAAACGTTCAGCAGTTCGCCGAATAAATTCCACGCGCTGACAAGCCATGACGAAATCACTTATGCGCATGGCGCATTAAAAGCGCTTGCGGCTGACTTAATGAAAATCGCGAACGATGTCAGATGGCTCGCAAGCGGACCTCGCTGCGGAATCGGGGAGATCGTCATTCCTGAAAATGAGCCGGGAAGCTCCATTATGCCTGGTAAAGTCAACCCGACACAAAGCGAAGCGTTAACAATGATCGCAGCGCAAATCATGGGGAACGATGCGACAATCGGCTTTGCGGCGAGTCAGGGGAACTTTGAACTGAACGTGTTTAAGCCTGTTATTATTTACAACTTCCTGCAATCTGTGCAGCTGCTCAGTGACGGCATGAATTCATTCCATGATAAATGTGCTGTCGGTATTGAGCCTAATAAAGAAACCATTCAGGAAAACCTGTCAAATTCATTAATGCTTGTTACGGCGCTGAACCCGCATATCGGTTATGAAAACGCGGCGAAAATCGCCAAGCTTGCCCATAAAGAGGGATTGACGCTCAAAGAAGCAGCTTTGAAGCTTGAATTGCTGACAGAGGAGCAATTTAACGAAATGGTTAAGCCGGAAGACATGGTAAAACCAAAGGCGTAATAGGAAGAAAGAACGGCTGCTTTTTAAGCAGCCGTTCTTCTAAATATGTTGCTGTTTTAATAAATATTTAAGCTGTTCCGCATCTTTGGCGAGAGCTTCAGACTCCGTCAGATTATGAATCATTCCTTTTATGATCGCCAGCTTCGGTGTTTTTTTCTTCATTTCTGCTTCAAGTATGTCCAAGCTCTCCGATAATTCAAGAGAGGAGTTTGTGTTTAAGCTGTTAATTTTGTCACGTAGGCTTTTCACAATTGATTCAGTCAGCGGGTCAGGCCGTCCGTGCGTAAGAGGCCCGAATAAAGAGCTCGCCTCTTCCAATGTGATGAAAGGCTTATCGTTTCGTTCAGACATGCCTTTTACCATATCATCAATTCGATTCATAATGATATCAGCTAATTGAGACGGCTTCACAGTGTACCCGAGCAAAATCATGCATTCCAGGTAAATCTGGCTGATGCCCTCTATTAAAAAACAAAGCTCAGCAGTGTAGGGTTCCGCTTTTTTTCCATAGATGTTCAGCAGGCTGTCGATATGAAATTGAAGTGAGGACTGGCGGATTTTTTTTGCGCATTGCTCCACTTCTTCTGTGTAAGGCAGAGAACCCTCCTTCAACTGCATGCTGATAAAATCTTTGTGTTCAAGAATGTTTTCATAGAGGACGGTCAGCTGTTTACGGTAAGCCGTTCTGGGGCTGTCGCCCTTCGTTTTAATATTTAAAATTCGGGTAAACGTTTTATCATAATAGTAGTTCAGCATAGAG
>NZ_JAVAXX010000204.1:0-11950 GCF_042709275.1 Bacillus sp. LR_5
AAGAAACGGTGTAAAATGAAAGGTAGAAACAAATTCGGAAGGTTTGAGAATGTATGGCTGACTATTGGAAAGATGTACTGCCTGTAGACCCGTATGTGGTTAAAAGCAGATCGATGCTGCAGGATATTGACAGACAAATTATTACACAACTGTACCAGCCCTTAATCGGCCCTGTTGCATTCTCTCTTTATATGACATTGTGGGGAGAGCTTGAACAAAACCGTCTGTGGGGCGGAGAGTCCACACATAGACAGCTGATGGGGATGACACAGTCCAACTTAAAAACGATCCATCAGGAACAGGGGAAGCTCGAGGGCATCGGATTGCTGAAAGTATATATGAAAGAATCCGAGCGGCAGGAGCGCCTCTTTATATATGAACTCCTTCCGCCGCTCAGACCAAATGAATTTTTTGAAGACGGAATGCTGAATGTTTTTCTGTATAATAGGGTCGGAAAAACGAAATATCAGCAATTAAAACAATTTTTTACGCACCCGGCCATTTCAGAAGATGCGAAGGACATTACACGTCCGTTTAATCATGCGTTTGAATCGCTGCAGCCGAGTGAATGGAAGCTCACATCCGATATGGAGGAAACGGTAAGGCTTGCCGAGGGGTCCGAGTATACTTCTGTCGGACAGTCTCCGTCCTACACCATAACGGAGGATGTGTTTGATTTTGATTTGTTTTTAGCGGGACTTTCTGAGACGATGATACCGAGAAAAGCGATGACCCAGCAGGTGCGGGACACAATCAAAAAGCTTTCTTATCTGTACGGAATTGACCCTTTGCAAATGCAAAATGTTGTGATGAGCGCAATTGATGAGCGTGACGTCATTACGACGGAGGCATTAAGAAAAGCGGCGAGCGACTGGTATCAAATTGAAAGAAACGGACAGCTGCCCGATTTGGTGGAAAAAACACAGCCGGTGCATCTGCGTGAAGGCGAAAAACCGGCAGAAGAGGATTCTCTGGATGGGAAGCTGATCGCATTGCTGGAGGCGATTTCCCCGAAGAAGCTTCTGCAGGACATTGCTGACGGAACAGAGCCGTCAAAAGCTGATCTGAAGATCATAGAAGAAATTATGTTCGAACAGAAGCTCGAGCCAGGCGTCACAAATGTGTTAATTTATTATGTCATGCTGAAAACCGACATGAAGCTGTCAAAAAACTATATCCAAAAAATCGCTTCGCATTGGGCACGCAAAAAGGTAAAAACGGTCAGGGAAGCGATGAAGCTCGCAATAGAAGAAAACCGCCAGTATCTTGAATGGGCTGAAGGAAAAACAAAGTCTTCGAAACGAAACCAAAAAGTGATTCGTGAAGAAAAGCTTCCTGATTGGATGACAGAAAAGGAAACAGCGTCCGATTCAGAATCCGGACAGCAGAAGCTGCATCCGCAGGATTTGGAAGAACAGAAGAAAAAGATGATGGAAGAAATGCAAAAACTGAAAAAATACTCTGCCTATTAAAGACAGAGATGCGGGGTGAAGGAATAGATGGAACCAATCGGCCGTTCACTGCAGGGCGTAACCGGCAGGCCGGATTTCCAAAAACGTCTTGAACAAATGAAGGAAAAAGTCATGAAAGATCAAGATGTTCAAGCATTTTTGAAGGAAAACGAAGAAGTGATTGACCAAAAAATGATCGAAAAGAGCTTAAATAAGCTTTATGAATATATCGAACAAAGCAAGAATTGCTCCTATTGTTCGGAAGATGAAAACTGCAACAATTTGTTGGAGGGCTACCATCCGAAACTTGTTGTCAATGGGCGGTCTATTGATATCGAGTATTATGAATGTCCAGTCAAACGGAAGCTCGACCAGCAGAAGAAACAAAAGTCTCTTATGAAAAGCATGTATATCCAGCAGGATCTTCTCGGAGCGACGTTCCAGCAAGTTGATATCAGTGACCCAAGCAGACTCGCGATGTTTCAGCATGTTACAGACTTCCTGAAAAGCTATAATGAGACGGGAAAAGGGAAAGGATTATATTTATACGGGAAATTTGGGGTAGGAAAAACGTTTATGCTCGCTGCAATTGCCAATGAGCTGGCGGAAAAAGAGTATTCCTCCATGATTGTTTATGTGCCTGAATTTGTGAGAGAGCTTAAGAATTCGCTGCAAGACCAGACATTGGAAGAGAAGCTCAATATGGTAAAGACCACACCCGTATTAATGCTTGATGACATCGGAGCAGAATCAATGACAAGCTGGGTAAGGGATGAGGTCATCGGAACGGTGCTTCAGCACAGAATGTCCCAGCAGCTGCCAACGTTCTTTTCTTCTAATTTCTCACCTGACGAGCTGAAGCATCATTTTACGTATTCGCAGAGGGGAGAAAAAGAAGAAGTAAAAGCTGCAAGATTAATGGAGCGGATATTATATTTGGCTGCTCCGATCCGCCTTGACGGAGAAAACCGCCGACATCCATAATTGCTGCGGTTCAAAGGGGAAGGAACTGAGGGTATGAAACGAAAAACGGCTGTCAAATGGCTGGCAGTGCTTGCAGGTGCTGGTTTACTCTATTGGGGAAATAAAACGTATTTGAATGTATCGCCGAAAGAAATCAGGGTATGGGTATTGTCGTTCGGAGTCTTTGCACCTCTGATGTTTATCGGGATATCCATCGTCAGGCCACTTGTTTTATTTCCGGTGTCTGTTATTTCAATAGCTGGCGGACTTGCGTTTGGCCCGCTTCTCGGCACGCTTTATACGTTATTCGGTTCGATGTGCGCTTCAGCTGTTTCGTTTTTTGCGGCCAGTTTGTTTTCGGCGAAAAAGAACGGGCATTACGAAAGGCTTGAAGCCATACAGAAGCAAATGGAGGATAACGGATTTTTCTATATCTTTCTTTTGAGAATCCTGCCGATCAATTTTGATTTCGTCAGCTATGCGGCAGGCCTTTCCAATGTCAAAGCGCTGCCGTATTTTGCCGCAACGGCTGTGGGAATCATCCCTGGGACGATTGCGCTTAATGTGCTGGGTGCGAGCTTTTTGGCTGGCAATCTGCCCGCTTTCTTTATGGTGCTCGCTTTGTATATCGTGTTTATCTCACTGCCGTTCATCTTCAGAAAGAAAATGCAAAACTTGTTCCAAGAATCAAATTAAGATTTGCCAGTGACCTTTACGTCTATTTTAAAAACATCCCCCATATACTTGTAACAGATGCCGTAAGGGGGGACAAACATGCTTGAAATAATCTTTGAAGATGACCATGATGCAGCCGCTTTTTTACATCTCATTCAGCATTCGGACGATCGGAACAATATCATTGTCCGTGAAGGCATACGAAAAATCGGGATTGAAAAAGCGAATCCGGCTTTTCCTATTCAGCGTTTTATGGAGCCGATTCTGGTCAAATTTTTTTTGGAATGCAAAGAAGACGAGCATATGCTGTCATTGATTGAGGAAACTTATTGTTTCACGGACCAGGATGAACAGCAGCAAATCCTTCAGCTCGCACACAGTATTATTGAAGGTGAAGCAGCCGATCTTCCGTTTGAGCCGCTGAAGCTTTCACGGAAACAATCTATTTTGGATGAACTCCAAACGATCTGTTTAGAGGAAGGAGTATTTTACATTCGCTCCTTTCAGACCTTCCGACTTGGATCATACTATAAGCAGCTGAGAGATATTACAGAAGCAGCGATTGATGAATATAAGATGGAACAGGAATATCAAAACTTTATTCAAACACTCAGAGACTATGTAAACGCCAAACAGCCGCGAATCAAAAAAGTGCATATTGTCCATGATGGTTCCTTTACATTATGGGAGCTGCGCTATGTGCCGGAACGGGAAAAAATGAAATACATAGACAGAAGATTTGTCCGGGATCATCCTATGTATATTGATTCTCATTTGCTCGCGCCGCTGATTTCCATTGCGCCTGATGAAGTCGTGCTTTATACCGACCAGCCCGAGCACATGATGGCAAGGACCATTCAAAACGTATTTCAAGAGAGAGTGGAAATGCTTCCGCTGCATGCTTTTACAGATGCAGAAATACCGGTGAAGCACTCGGAAGGATGAGGGCCGGCAGCCTGTCTATATAAGGCTGTCGGTTTAAAAAAAGGAAACGCGATCGTGTTGATTTTTTGGATTGAACAATTTATAATACATAGGAGATTAAGAAAGACACACGTATTGATAAGGACACGAAGGAATGATTCCGGCTCAAAGAGAGGGAAGCCCTGGCTGCAAGCTTCCCAGCTAAGGACCATTCGCTTTACCGCCTTTGAACTTCAGCTGTGAACCTCTTGAAAAGGAACAGTAATGGCTGACGGGAACTCCCGTTACAGAGCTTAGAGCCGCAGGTGCCGTGTATTGGCTTTGCGGAAAAAAGGGTGGAACCACGATTCCGTTTATTCAACCTCGTCCCTTTCATAGGGGGCGGGGTTTTTATATGCAAAAAAAGGAGTGACAAAGATGTCAGATATGGTAAAAATCACATTTCCTGATGGAGCAGTCAAGGAGTTTGCGAAAGGAACAACAACAGAAGATATCGCGGCATCCATCAGTCCGGGATTAAAGAAAAAATCATTAGCCGGAAAACTGAACGGAAAAGAAATCGATTTGAGAACGCCGATCAATGAAGACGGTACAGTGGAAATCATTACAGAAGGCTCAGAAGAAGGTCTTCAAATTATGCGCCACAGTGCGGCTCACTTGCTGGCTCAAGCGATTAAACGCATCTACAAGGATGTTAAATTCGGCGTCGGTCCGGTTATCGAAAACGGTTTTTACTACGATGTAGAAATGGACGAAGCGATTACACCGGAGGATCTGCCGAAAATCGAGAAAGAAATGAAAAAAATCGTTAATGCGAACCTTCCGATCGTTCGAAAAGAAGTCAGCCGTGAAGAAGCGAAAGCCCGTTTTGCGGAAATCGGCGACGACCTGAAGCTTGAACTATTGGATGCGATTCCTGAAGGAGAAACCGTTTCGATCTATGAGCAAGGCGAATTCTTTGACCTGTGCCGCGGCGTCCATGTTCCTTCAACCGGAAAAATCAAAGAATTTAAGCTGTTAAGCCTTGCAGGCGCATACTGGCGCGGTGACAGCAAAAACCAAATGCTTCAGCGCGTATATGGTACAGCTTTCTTCAAAAAAGCTGATCTTGAAGAGCATCTTCGTATGCTAGAAGAAGCGAAAGAACGCGACCACAGAAAGCTTGGCAAAGAATTAAAGCTGTTCGCGAACTCTCAAAAAGTCGGACAAGGCCTGCCGCTTTGGCTGCCAAAAGGCGCAACAATCCGCCGCGTCATCGAGCGCTACATTGTCGATAAAGAAATCAGCCTCGGCTATGAGCACGTATACACACCTGTGCTAGGCAGCAAAGAGCTGTATGAAACATCAGGACACTGGGATCATTATCAGGAAGGCATGTTCCCTCCGATGGAAATGGACAATGAAACACTTGTATTGCGTCCGATGAACTGTCCGCACCATATGATGATTTACAAACAAGACATTCACAGTTACCGCGAGCTTCCGATTCGTATTGCAGAGCTTGGAACGATGCACCGCTATGAAATGTCAGGTGCGCTGTCAGGGCTTCAACGGGTACGCGGAATGACGTTAAATGATGCACACATCTTTGTGCGCCCGGATCAAATTAAGGATGAGTTTATCCGTACAGTCCGTTTAATCCAGGATGTTTATGAAGACTTCGGTTTAAGTGATTACACATTCCGTCTGTCTTACCGCGATCCGGAAGATACAGAGAAATATTTTGATGACGATGAAATGTGGAACAAAGCGCAATCCATGCTGAAAGAGGCAATGGACGAAATCGGCCACGACTATTACGAAGCAGAAGGTGAAGCGGCATTCTACGGCCCTAAACTTGATGTTCAGGTGAAAACTGCGATTGGAAAAGAAGAAACACTGTCTACGGTTCAGCTTGATTTCTTATTGCCGGAACGTTTCGACCTGACATACATCGGTGAGGACGGCAAGCAGCACCGTCCGGTTGTGATTCACAGAGGTGTCGTTTCAACAATGGAACGCTTTGTTGCCTTCTTAATCGAAGAACACAAAGGCGCGCTGCCGACATGGCTTGCACCGGTTCAGTTCCAAGTCATCCCGGTTTCTCCGGCTGTGCATTTAGACTACGCGAAAAAAGTGCAGGAACGCCTGCAACGTGAAGGCCTGCGTGTTGAAGTCGACAGCCGCGATGAAAAAATCGGCTACAAAATCCGTGAAGCGCAAATGCAAAAAATCCCGTACATGCTGGTGGTCGGTGACCAAGAAGCAGAAAACGGAGCGGTAAACGTGCGTAAATACGGAGAACAGAACTCTGAAACCATTTCACTTGATGAGTTTGTGAAAAAGGCAGTAGCTGAAGCGAAAAAATAAAATAAAAAGCATGATCTCATTGAAGAGATCATGCTTTTTTTATTTCTCTAATATAGAAAACAAATCATGAAGGCTGCTGATGATGTAATCAGGCGTTACGTCAGTTTCGTTTTTCTTTTCCGTTCGGTTGATCCAAACGGTTTTGATTCCGGCTCTTGAAGCGCCTAAAATATCAGTATTCAAATTATCGCCGACCATGATGGCATCGTCTTTTTCAATATTCATCAGCTTAAGGCAGTGTTCAAAAATTGAAACATCCGGCTTGCCCTTGCCGAATGCGCCCGAGATGACGATTTCATTGAAGTAAGGAGCGAGCTCAGGTACGCCGGCAAGCTTCTCCTTTTGCAGACTCGGATCGCCATTTGTCAAAAGCAATAATTCATACTTGCCTTTTAATTGATCGAGTACAGCAAATGTTTCATCATATACAAACGGGCGCTTTCTGCGCTCTGCCGCAAAAAACTCTCCCAAGTATTCGCCATATGCAGGATCATCGATCCCAAGCGCTTTCAGTCCGTTTGTCCATGCATTTCTTCTGTACTCCGGCACAATCTTGTTCAGCTTTTGAAAGCCTTCACTGATTGGCTCTGAGAAATTGGACCACAGTCCTTCAAACGGGTTAATGCCGATCATCACTGTATATGGATACGTCTCATATGACATGTACAATTCTCTCGCTGCTTCGCGAACAGCTGCTTCGAATTCCTCAGGGGCAAGGCCATATTTTTTCTCCGCCTGTAAGCAAGTTTCTGCAAATGTTGTTCTGACGCTTTTCTCGTCCCAAAGTAGTGTATCATCTAAATCAAAAAATACGGCTTTCATGATCTTCTCCTCTGCTTCAGATTCAAATCTTTCTGCCAAAAGGCTCATGTTTTATTTTACAATAGATAAAAGCCTTGTGAAATATGTTTTCAGACGATTTTAAAAAAACAGTCAGCCGTAAAACGAAAACATGCTAGAATGAAAACGGAAAGAACAGGTGACATGAATGATTCATTTAATGATTATGATGCTGGAGAGAGTGGGGATTATTGTTATATTAGGGTTCATTCTCGCCCATACGAAACTTTTCAGACAAGCTCTTCAGAATCAGGACGGCTATAAAGGAAAAGCGATTTTAATTTCAATTTTTTCTCTTTTCAGCATCATCAGCAATTATACAGGCATCGAAATTCAAAGAAATATGATTGTAAACAATGACTGGGTGTTTACGATAGATCCATCGGGCTCTATCGCGAATACCCGTATTTTGGGCGTGGAAATCGGGGGCCTTCTCGGAGGTCCGTTTGTAGGGGCTGGGATCGGCATACTGGCGGGCCTGCATCGTTTTTCACTCGGTGGCAGCACGGCTTTAAGCTGTGCCGTATCATCTATTTTAGCGGGTGTTCTTGCAGGCTTGATCGGCAGGTATTTTACGAAGCGATATCGAATGCCGACACCGCGCATCGCCGCTCTTGTGGGAATCGGCATGGAGTCACTGCAAATGATCATTATTTTGCTGATGGCAAAGCCGTTCAGTGACGCTTGGGAGCTTGTCAGCATGATCGGAATTCCGATGATACTCATCAATGGAACAGGCAGTTTTATTTTTCTGTCTATTATTCAAGCGATCATTCGCAAGGAAGAACAGGCAAGGGCTCTCGAAACGCATCGAGTGCTGACGATTGCTGATCAGACACTTCCATTTTTTCGCCAAGGATTAAATGAAAACTCCTGTAAAAGTGTAGCGGCTATTATCCATAAGCTGACAGGAACAGATGCGGTGTCTCTCACTGACAAAGAAAAGATCCTTGCGCATGTCGGTGCGGGAATGGATCACCACATCCCATCGAAAAGTTTGATCACCGGGCTGTCCAAAAAGGTGATTAAAACAGGGCATATTATGAAGGCGATTTCGCAGGAAGAGATTGAATGCACGCATGCTGAATGCCCTTTGCACGCTGCAATTGTCCTGCCGCTGACATCGAACGGCAATACAATCGGCACCTTAAAAATGTACTTTAAAAGCCCGGCAGGCCTGAGTCAGGTAGAGGAGGAACTTGCCGAGGGGCTGGCCATGCTGTTTTCGACACAGCTTGAGCTTGGGGAAGCAGAGCTGCAAAGCAAACTTCTCAAGGATGCTGAAATTAAAGCGCTTCAAGCACAGGTGAATCCGCATTTTTTATTTAATGCGATCAACACGATTTCTGCGCTATGCCGTACAGATGTTGAAAAAACCCGTAAGCTCCTATTGCAGCTCAGTGTTTATTTTCGTTCAAACCTTCAAGGAGCGAGACAGCTGCTGATTCCGCTCTCAAAGGAGCTGAACCATCTTAACGCCTATTTGTCATTAGAACAGGCGCGTTTTCCCGGGAAATATAAAATTGAGCTTAATATCGACAGCAGACTGGAGCAGATTGAAATCCCTCCGTTTGTTTTGCAGGTGCTTGTCGAGAACGCGCTTCGGCACGCGTTTCCGAAAAAACAAGACATATGCAAGGTTACAGTCTGTGTCTTATCTGATGATGCATCCGTCTATATGAAGGTGGCGGATAACGGACGCGGAATTCCGCCGGACGTCTTGCCGGAACTGGGAAAGAAACCGTTTCCGTCTAAGGAGGGAACCGGTACAGCGCTTTATAACCTAAATCAGCGGCTGATCGGTTTATTCGGACAGCAGGCTGCACTGCATATCAGCAGTGAGGTTCATAAAGGGACAGAGGTTTCCTTTCAAGTGCCAATGCAACAGATGAAAGAGGGAGAAGAACATGCTCAGGGTGTTAATAGTTGATGATGAGATGCTGGCAAGGGATGAACTGGCTTACTTGCTTAAGCGGACCAATGAGGAAATGGAAATCAATGAAGCGGAAAATATCGAATCCGCTTTTGACCAAATGATGGATCAAAAACCTGATTTGCTGTTTTTAGACGTTGATTTATCCGGAGAAAACGGTTTTGATATCGCAAAGCGATTGAAGAAAATGAAGCATCCTCCTGCTGTTGTGTTTGCGACAGCGTATGACCAGTATGCGCTCAAAGCGTTTGAGGTGGACGCTCTTGATTATTTAACCAAGCCTTTCGATGAAGAAAGAATTCAGCAAACGCTGAAAAAATATAAAAAAGTCAATCGGGATATTGTAGAAACAGAGCAAAACAGCCATGCCGGCCAGCACAAGCTCGCGCTATCTGTGGGGGAATCGATTGTGATTGTGGATACGAAGGACATTATCTATGCCGGAACAGAAGATGGTCATGTCAATGTAAAAACCTTCGATCATTCTTATACGGTCAGCGATACACTCGTTGTGATTGAGAAAAAGCTGCCGGATTCTGATTTTATCCGCGTCCATCGGAGCTTTGTCGTGAATACCGAATATATTAAAGAAATTCAGCCATGGTTTAATTCAACGTATAATCTGATCATGAAAGACGGATCGAAAATACCGGTCAGCCGGACATATGCGAAGGAATTGAAAAAGCTGCTCCATATTTGATGGGCGGCTTTTTGCATTTCAGCCATTTGATTCTGCAACTCAGACCCGCTATACGGCATGTTATCTTGTAAGCGCTTTATAACAGGGGATTCTTATTTATAATGAGGGTACCAAAGAGAAAGAGGTGAAGAAAATGAGTGCTAAAAAAGTGTACGGGTTTTTAACACAAGCATTTATTTTTGCCGTCATTATGCTGGTTTCAAATATGATTGCCGCTATTGTCCCAATACCTATCCCGGCATCGGTTGTAGGGTTGGTCTTATTATTTCTCCTATTATGTTTGAAAGTCATTAAACTGGAACAAGTGGAAACGCTCGGAACGTCTTTAACCTCTCTGATCGGATTTTTATTTGTTCCGTCAGGTATATCTGTTATGAATTCGCTTGGTGTGATGCAGCAATACGGCCTGCAAATTGTTCTTGTCATTCTGCTCGCAACGATTATTTTGCTGGGGGCTACGGGATTGTTTTCTCAGCTGATTCTGTCGCTGAGCGGAAAACGCAAAACCGCAGCGGACATGAAAACAAAAACAGTGCAAAGCCCGCAGAACAATAACGAACTCGTTCACCATTAAGGGAAACAGGAGGTTCTTCACATGGAAAGCACAATGAGTCCTTATTTTGGGATTGTCGTATCACTTGCTGCATTCGGCATCGGCACCTTTTTATTTAAGAAAACGAAAGGCTTCTTCCTTTTCACTCCTTTGTTTGTTGCCATGGTGCTGGGGATCGCATTTTTAAAAATCGGCGGTTTTTCCTACGCGGATTATAATAACGGGGGAGAGATCATTAAGTTTTTCCTTGAACCGGCAACGATCGCATTTGCAATTCCTTTGTACAAACAAAGAGATAAGCTTAAAAAATACTGGTGGCAAATCATGGCCTCCATTATTGCCGGCTCTATCTGCTCTGTCACGATTGTTTATCTGCTCGCTAAAGGCATTCATCTCGATTCGGCCGTAATGAAAAGCATGCTTCCGCAGGCGGCTACAACGGCAATTGCGCTTCCTTTATCAAAAGGCATCGGGGGCATCAGCGACATCACAGCCTTTGCGGTCATCTTTAACGCTGTCATCGTATATGCGCTCGGAGCATTGTTCTTGAAGGTGTTTAAAGTGAAAAATCCGATTTCTAAAGGATTGGCTCTTGGAACATCCGGACATGCACTTGGTGTAGCGGTCGGGATTGAGATGGGAGAAGTTGAAGCTGCGTTGGCAAGTATTGCTGTTGTCGTAGTAGGAGTGGTAACGGTTCTGGTCATCCCTGTGTTCGTGCAGCTGATCGGAGGATAAGCCAAGGCTGAATGCCTTGGCTTTTTTTATTTTATGGTGCGTCTTCGGGATCGATATACCCTTGTTTAATGCCCCATTCTACTTGATCGTCATGCCACTTTTTTCGTTCTTCATAACCATAACCATCGTCATCAGGAAGCTCTGAAGCTGGCTGTTGAATGGTTTTATCTGTCTGACTCGAGGAAGATGGTGGATTTTTACTATTAGATGAGGGTGCCTCGGTCTGCTGCCGTTGTGCCTGTGATTGCCGCTTTTTCTCAGCGTTCGCTTTCTGCTCTTTTTGGATTGCTGCCTGCCGCTGTCTTTCAAGTTCAGCTTGTCTTTTTGCTTCCGCTAATCGCTGATTCTCCGCCGCCTGCTGCTCTGCTAATCGCTGTCTCTCCGCTTTTTCCTCCTGCTGTTTCTTTCGTTTCGCCTCCCGCTCTTTTTCAAGCTTTTTCTCTGCGGCGATTTGTCTTTGCTTTTCAGCTTCTTCTTTTGCCTTCCGCTTTCCTAACTCAGTAGCAAGTGGACTCTCGAACTTCATGTCCAATGAAACGGGTTTTAGTTTTTTTAGCTCTTTCTCCAGCCCCTTTTGAGGAAATGCTGCAGTTGTCTTAACAGTTTCGACTTTTGATTCGGAAGATGTGCTGATATTCGAGCAACCGGTTAATATCAATGTGAAAAATAAAGCAAGCTGTATCAGTTTGTTCATGTGTCAGGCTCCCTTCTGCTTCTTATATCGGTCAAAGATTAACTTTGTTTTACATTTCTTCCTGTCGGTGGTTTTGTTGTAAATTGCGAAATAAGGGGGGAATTGTTGGTTTTTTGCATCTTGGTGAGGC
>NZ_JAVAXX010000205.1:0-11938 GCF_042709275.1 Bacillus sp. LR_5
CTCGCACTGTACACCATAATTAATCCGATTGTTAATAATAATAACGTAATGATGACCAATAACAAATCAGGCGATGTTTTTTTAGTAGTCAAAGCAATCGACACCCCAAGCTTAAAGTCATTAGGGCTGCCGATTTACTTCAAGACAAGCCCTTACTTAAGCATATGCACGGCATCTATAAACATGTCACCGCGTTCTTCAAATGTTTTGAATTGATCCCAGCTCGCACACGCGGGTGACAGCAGGATGACATCTCCTTCATTTGAGAGCGCAAACGCCGCAGATACTGCTTGTTCAACATTATCGACACGTTTGACATGTTGTATTCCCAGTTCATTGCCGAGTTTCTCGAGTTTTGGCGCCGTCTGGCCAAATGTAAGCACTGCTTTGACATGCTTCATATAAGGTTTCAAGTCATCAAAACCATTTCCGCGATCCAGTCCGCCCGCAAGCAGAATGACCGGCTTATCAAAAGCTGAAAGCGCCTTGCTTGTCGCCAGAATGTTTGTTGCTTTACTGTCGTTATAAAATTTGCGGCCATTCACAGTTGTGACATATTGGAGGCGGTGCTTCACACCAGTAAAGCTTGTCAGCACCTTTTTAACCGCCTCATTGGATGCTCCTGCCGTTTTCACAACTGCAATAGCTGCTAAAATGTTCTCCAGGTTATGAGCACCGGGCAGTACAACCTCTTCCAGAGGAAGAATGGCTTCGCCGTTAAACATAATCATACTGTCTTTTACATATGCGCCCTGTTCAAGCGTTTTGCTGACTGAAAACGGGACGATTTCGGCTTTTCCGGCTTCAGCAAGACGCACGACGGTTTCATCATCCTGGTTGACAATAGCTTTATCTGAAGCAGTCTGATGAAGGTATACTTTCTGTTTCGCTTTTTCATAGTTTTCGCGCGTATGGTGATAATCCAGATGGGCGTCAAATACATTTAAAATCAGGCTGATTTCCGGTCTGAAAGCGTGTGTTCCCATCAGCTGAAACGAAGACAGTTCAGTAACGATCCATTCATCTCCATCAGCATGATAGGCAACCTCACTTGCGACTGTGCCGATGTTTCCGGCAATCAGTGCTTTTTGCGAGCCAGCTTTGAGCATTTCGTAAATTAGCGTTGTCGTGGTCGTTTTACCGTTCGATCCGGTAATCCCGATAAACTTGGCGCTGGTCAGGTAGTAAGCGAGCTCAATTTCCGTCCAAACCGGAATGCCTCTTTTCTCCGCTTCCTGAACCATAATATTTTCATAAGGAATTCCCGGGTTTTTGATCAGAATCGTGATTTGATGCTGATCGAACAGAGAAACTGGATGCTCTCCGCAAACAACTTCGATTCCTTTTTCAGAAAGCTTTTGTGCCGGTTCATTTTCTTCAAAAGGCTTTTGGTCATTGACTGCAACATAAATGCCTTTTTCATGAAGAATGGAGGCCGCCGCATATCCGCTTTTCGCAAGCCCAAGGATTAAAAAATGCTGTTTCTGTAAAAATTGATCATTTTCCACTTATAACCACACCTCGATGTAAATTCCTAAAACGGCAAGCAAAAGTCCCGCAGCCCAAAACGTCACGACTACTCTCCATTCAGACCAGCCGACAAGCTCATAATGGTGATGAAGCGGACTCATTTTAAAGATTCGTTTACCTGTCGTTTTAAAGCTGATGACCTGCAAAATAACAGATAATGTCTCGATAACGAATACACCGCCGATGATAACCAGCAGGATCTCTAATTTCGTTAAAATGGCAATGGTAACGATTGCTCCTCCCAATGCAAGCGATCCCGTATCTCCCATAAAAACTTTGGCCGGATGAGCATTAAATACAAGGAAGCCCAGAACTGCACCGACAACGGCAACTGAGAAAATCGCTACGTCATATTGAGACTGATTCCATGCCAGAATGGCAAAGGCGCCAAAGGCAATCGCCGCAGTACCGGATAATAACCCGTCAAGGCCGTCAGTCAGGTTAACTGCGTTTGATCCGCCGACAAGCATAAAGAGCACAAGGATAAAGTAAGCCCAGCCAAGATCAAATGATAAGTCAGTTCCAGGAATGCGAATATCCGTCGCAAAATTGTAGTAATGATACACGGCGTAAAATACAACTGCAATAATAATTTGTCCGATCAGCTTTTGCTTTGATGTCAATCCAAGATTGCGCTTCATGACAACCTTGATGTAATCATCTAAAAAGCCAAGCAAACCGTAGCCTAGCGTAACAAACAGAAGCAGCACCATTTCGGGGCTTATTTCTGAAAACTTCTGTGTCATAACAATTGTTGTCACTATGATAGAAAGTATGATCATGACCCCGCCCATTGTCGGTGTCCCTGATTTTTTCTGATGTGATTTCGGTCCTTCTTCTCTAATACTCTGGCCGAATTTTAATCTTCTTAAAAACGGAATAAGAATCGGAGAGAGCAGAACACTAATTAAAAACCCCATTAAAATTGTAAACAGAATGACTTGCTCAAGCATTGTCCTTTTCTCCTCCTGTTTCTTTCAAACGACATACGTAGTTATCATATTCATGATTTTTTTCCATATGAAAAATCTTTTCAAGCTCCATTATTCAGTAACATCTCTTTCCTATGAATTCGTCTTATTCTTATTGAGTTCAACAATGGCTCTCGCCGCTACTTCAGCATCATCAAAATCGAAAGTTTCATTTCCGATCTGCTGATAGGTTTCATGTCCTTTTCCGGCAATGAGGACAACGTCGCCTTTTTTGGCATTGGCAATTGCGAAAAAGATCGCCTGCTCGCGGTTTGCAATACTGTGATAGTATGCGTTCTCTACTCCGGCTTCCATATCTCTTAAAATCGCGCGAGGATCTTCGCTTCTCGGGTTATCTGACGTGAAAATCGGCTCGTCAGCCAGCTCCACAGCAATTTTAGCCATTTTCGGGCGCTTCGTCTTATCTCTGTCTCCTCCGCAGCCGACAACGACAAATAGCTTTCCTTCCGTCATGTCTCTGCATGTCTCCAGCACATTTTCAAGGCTGTCCGGTGTGTGCGCGTAGTCTACAATGACAGGAAACTCCTGCTGCTGATTGACCAATTCAAAACGGCCTCTTACACCATGCAATTCTTCAACAGCCTCAGTGATGATTTCAAACGGTATGCCTGCTGCAATACATGTCGCAACAGCGGCCAGCACGTTATACACATTAAATTGTCCGACGAGAGACATCGTGATGTGCTTCGTGCCTTTGTTTGTCACGAGATCAAAGCTTGTGCCCTGTGCAGTGATACTGATGTTCTTCGCCATCACATCAGCATCGTTTTTAATTCCGTATGTAGAGATATGCGCAGCTGTTACCTTTTCAAAATAAACGCTCGCCTCATCGTCAGCATTCAGGACGGCACGCTTTGGATGTTCATGGTTGAAAGCCCCGCCAAGTTGGGAAAAGAGCAAGCTTTTTGCATGCCGGTACTCATCCATCGTTTTATGATAGTCCAGATGGTCCTGTGTTAAATTCGTAAACACGGCAATATCATAATCACAGCCATGGACGCGTCCTAAAGACAAAGCGTGGGAAGAAACCTCCATGATTGCAGTGTCAACGTGCTTGTCATTCATTTTCTTAAACGTTTTCTGCAGCGTGACGCTTTCCGGAGTCGTGTTTTTAACAGGAAGTGTTTCGTCTCCGATTTTCATATACATTGTACCGATCAAGCCTGTGCGTTTTCCCGCTTTTTTCAGAATCTCATCGACCATGTGGGTCGTTGATGTTTTGCCGTTTGTCCCTGTTATCCCAATCAGCTGAAGCTTCTTCGTCGGCTGTCCGTAAAACGCATCAGACAAAACGCTGAGCGCGCGAAGTGACTGCCGGACAATAATAACAGGAACATTCACATCGACCTCTCTTTCTGCCACAATAGCCGCTGCACCGTTTTCTACTGCTTTTTGCGCAAAATCGTGGCCATCCACCGTATACCCTTTTACACATACAAAAAGACTCCCTTTCTTTACTTCCCTGGAGTCCATCTCAATTGAAGTTATTTCAGGGTCTTGTGAGTCGTTTACAGAAGGTTCGGTTGTTAAGTATGTAAGCAGCTTTGTAAGTTTCATCGTATCAAACCTCTCAACATTCTAATTCGTTCTTTTTATCATTGAAGTCACATCAAATGATGTGGTAATGATTTTAAGCATACAGTTCATATTTTAGCGTAAATAAAAGGATACATCCAGCTAATCTTGAAAGATATCAGCATTTTTTCTGCAATAAAAGAATAGGCAGCCCGAATCAATCGGCTGCCTCCTTTTCATCTTCTTCAGTCAAATACACGCGTATCTTTGAGCCTTCTTTTACTTTCGTTCCGGCAGCTGGCGATTGTTTAACGATTTTGCTCCCTTTCCCGGAAGCATCCACATTGAGATTCACCAATAGTGACTCAAGATCTGAGACAGACATCCCTACAACATTCGGAACTTCTATTGTTTTTGTGTCGTTCCATTGGTATTTTTTCTCGATTTGATTTTTCCGGGGCTTCACACCAAGTTCCGGCAGACTGTCTCTCATAATATTTCCGACAATAGGCGCTGCCACCGTTCCGCCAAACTGAATCGTGCCTTTCGGGTTATCCACCGCAACGTAGACGACTAGACTCGGATCATCAGCTGGCGCGAAACCGATAAATGATACAATATGGTTGTTTTCAAGATATTTTCCATCTTTAACCTTTTGTGCAGTTCCAGTTTTTCCTCCGACACGATATCCTTCTACAAATGCATTGCGGCCGGTTCCTTCTGCGACGACGCTTTCTAGAGCATAGCGGATTTGTTTGGATGTTTCCTCAGAAATGACTTGTTTCTTTGCGATTGGTGATTGTTTTTTGACCGTTTTCTTCGTAACAGGATCGATCCATTCCTTTGCAATATAAGGTGTATAGAGCGTTCCTCCGTTTACAGCGGCGGATACTGCTGCAACTTGCTGAATCGGCGTGACGGATACTCCCTGTCCGAAAGCCGTAGTTGCTTGCTCCACCGGGCCCACTCTCTCAAGCGGGAATAAGATGCCTGTTCCCTCGCCTTGGAGATCAATCCCCGTTTTTTGTCCAAAACCAAAGTCTTTGATATATTTGAAAAGCTTTTCCTTTCCTAAGCGCTCGCCTAATTCAACAAACCCCGGGTTGCAGGAGTTCTGCACAACTTCCAGATACGTCTGCAGCCCGTGCCCGCCTCTTTTCCAGCACCGCAGTCTCGCTCCGTCCACTTCAGCATGCCCTTTATCATAAAATTGATCCCGTTTCAAATTTACTTTTTGCTCTTCAAGGGCTGCTGCAAGTGTAATAATTTTAAAGGTAGATCCCGGTTCATACGTGCTCCATACTGGCAGATTTCGATTGTAGACGGACGGATCAACAGATTGGTAATCAGCAGGGTCGAAGTCAGGCCTGCTAGACATCCCCAAAATTTCTCCGTTTTTCGGATTCATGGCTACGGCAATCATGCCGTCCGGATGATATTTGGCCTCAGCGTTATCAAGCTCTCTTTCCATTATCGTCTGAACCTTTGAATCAACTGTCAGCTTCATATCAAGCCCATCCTTAGGCGGCGTATAGTCATCCGCTTCATCAGGCATCTTCTTCCCCTTGGCATCTGTATAAAACTTAACAGAACCTTTTTCCCCTTTTAAATCATCGTCGTAATAGGCTTCAAGTCCAAGGAGCCCTTGGTTGTCAATTCCTGCAAATCCAAGCACATGAGATAAAAAGCTGCCGAACGGGTAATGACGGATACTGTCCTCCGCAACATACACACCTTTTAAATCAAGCGCTTTGATTTCTTTCGCCTTCTCATTTGAAATTTTTCTCCCTTCAGGAGTGATCTTTTCGATTGACGCTTTTTTTGTCACATGTTTATATACTTTTTCTTCTGACATATTGAGCACCGCCGCAAGCTGCTTGCTCGTTTTCATCGGATTCTGAACTTGGCGTGGCACGACGAATACGGTCGGCGCACTTTTATTTGTTGCGAGCTTCACACCATTCCGATCCAGAATCTCGCCTCTCTCCGGCTCAAACGGCAAGTTACGGCTCCAGGAATCTTTCGCCAGCGAAGTCAGTTTTTCGCCCATCACAAACTGAACATACCCCAGCCTTGTATCAATGATCAGAAACACGATCACGCCAAAAAGCAAAACAAATAATAAACGTTTTCTAACCGTTACATTCGAGACGCGCAAGAGACCGTTCACTCCTTATTTAGGCTTGTTTCATTTTATGCCTGAAATTGGACAGGTAGAACGATGCTCCTCTGAAGGCATAAAAAAAGAAAGCCTGCATAACGCAAGCTTTCTTTTTAATCAGGATTTTTAAACTTAACCTTGATTACGGTTTTGTCTTTGATTTCTTTGTCTTTCTTAACACTTTGGCTGACAGCGTAGCCTTGCCCGTTTACTTCAATATGAATTCCCGCGAGCTCGCCGTACTGCAGAACCTCTCTTCTCGACCAGCCTGTCATATCAGGCATTTTGATTTTGCCGCCCGTTTTCAGGAAGACCTTTTGATTGGTGAGAACTTCCTCATCCGCTTTCGGATACTGTTCTTTTACAGCGACATCACTGCCGATGACAATTGGTGTGAGATTCTCCTCTTTTGCTTTCTTTTGAGCAGCAGCTACCGTTTGATCTGTTAAATCAGGCATTGTCTGCGCTTTTGTTTCTTCCTTATCTGAGTCAGATTTTTCAGTTGGTTCAATGTTCAGGTAGTGCAGGCTATTTTTCATTGTTGGGTTGAAGATTTCAGATACTGGTTCTGAACTGCTCTGACCTGCTTTTAGCTGCGGCTGCTGTACAGCAACATAAATTAAAAGCTCAGGATCATCTTTTGGTGCCATACCCATAAACGAAAAGATATAGTTATCTGTGCCGTCTAAATATCCGCCTTTACCGGCTATTTGCGCAGTACCTGTTTTCCCGGCAACATCAAAACCTTCGATTTTATAAGCTTGCCCTGTTCCGATCTTCGATGTAACGACTTCTCCCAATATATCCCGCACCTTTTTCGCAGTACTTGCAGAAATTGGAGTTCCGGCTGATTCCGGCTTATTTTGATAAATAGTTTTATCTTTATCTGGGTCAACGATATGGTCAATGACATAAGGTTTCATCATTTTGCCGTCATTTGCAATTGCTGTCGCGGCCTGAAGCTGCTGAATTGGTGTGACCGCAGACGCTTGTCCGTATGCAGTTGACGCCTTATCAAATTCATATTTAAAGTTGATTTTACTGGAGACTTCTCCTGGCAAATCAATACCTGTTTTCTGGTAAAAATTGAACTTGTGCAAATATTGATTGAGACGGTCATATCCCAGCTTTTCTTTCGCCAGTTTCGCAAAAGCGACATTCGATGACCTTAGGACGCCGTCATGATATGTTGTCGGACCCCAGCCAACACCGTTATTGTGATCCCTAACAGGTGCTCCGCCAACTTCAAACGTACCTGATTTGTATTGTTCGTTCGCATTAAACACGTTTTCCTGCATCGCAGCAGCGAGTGTAAAGATCTTCATCGTTGATCCGGGTTCATACGCATATGAAATCAAATCATTATAGTAGTTTGTCACATCGCGCTTGTTCGGATCAAAGCTTGGTCGCTGTCCCATGGCAAGGACTTTGCCTGTTTTCGGATCGACAACTGCGGCCATGATTTTTTTCGGATTATACTTTTGCGCTACTTTTGTCATGCTGTCTTCCAAAAAGGTTTGAATTTTCTGGTCAATGGTTAAATATACATTGTCACCATTTTTTGGCGCTGTAATTTTATTTTTGCTGTTCGGGAGCTCCCAGCCGGATTTGTCGCTTTCATATGTCACATATCCGTCGCGCTCCTTCAAATACTTATCCAGCACTTTTTCTAATCCCATCGCGCCGGAAATTTCATTTGTTTCTTCATCAACCTCGGCATAGCCGATTAAATTGGATGCGAAAATACCATTTGGATAGTAGCGTTTTGTATCCCGCAAAAATGAAATGCCCGGGAGTTTCATTTTTTCAATTTTTTGCTTTTGTGAATACGTAATATCCCGGCCAGCTGATCCAAACTCGACTTGTTTTGCATCTTTATTTAAGATATCAAGGATGTCGGCCTTGTCCAAGTTTATCACTTTAGACAATGCTTCTGCCGTTTTTTCTTTGTTTACAACATGCTGAGGATGCTTGACATCAGTGGTCATTTTTTTATCGAGAATCGCAATCAGTTTATACGTCGCTGTGTCCTCTGCAATGACTTTTCCTTTTCGGTCTAAAATCGAGCCGCGGCTCGCTTCGATGGTCCGTTTCTTTTCATGCTGCTCTGTCGCTTTTGTCGCAAGCACTTCGCCATTCGCTTTTCCGGTTATTTGAATATATGCCATTCTCCCCAGGATGACAAAGAAAAAGAGAGCGAAACAAATACTTAGAATCGCTGCTCCTCTATTCATAAATTTATTCTTTTTTGGCATTTGAATCATTCCTGTATGTTTTTCACTTTTTTATCTTTTAAATTCAAGCCGTTCTTTTTCGCAATGTCCATAATGCGCTGCGGTTTGCTTAAATCAGCAACGCTTTTTTCGAGGTCACCAATTTGCTTATTTTCGGATGAAATTTGCTCCTCAAGCTTTTGCACCTCAATATTGGTTTGATATGCCGCATACGCCTTCGATACGATCAAAAGCGATACGCTGAGCACCGCCGCAGCAAAGAGGACAAGAAGCACTTTTTCTCCGAGAGTAATGGAAGCCCTTTTCTTGACAATCACTTTTTTCTCAGGACTGATCGCATGCCGCTGCTGTTTCTCTGGTTGGTAAGCTAAATTGCTCATAGGCTGATGACCTCCTTTTAATTTTGCGTTCGCGTTTCGTTATTTTCTTTTTTCAGCAATCCGAAGCTTGGCAGAACGAGCCCGGTTGTTCTCTTCAAGCTCTTCTTGAGATGCCGTAATCGGTTTTCGTGTGATGAGCTTCAGCTCCGGTTCAAACTCTTCCGGTATAACAGGAAGCCCCGGAGGAAGTTCCGGAAGCGACGACTTTTCTTTAAAAGTTGTTTTGCAAATTCTGTCTTCTAGCGAGTGGAAGGTAATGACCGATACCCTGCCCCCTGGCTTCAGAACCTCAATTGCCTGCTCCAAAGCTTCTTCAAACACCCTAAGTTCATCGTTTACGGCAATTCTGATTGCCTGAAACACGCGTTTAGCGGGATGTCCGCCGCTCCTTCTCGCTGGAGCGGGAATCGCGTCTTTTATTAGATCGACCAGTTGGCCCGTAGTTTGAATAGGAGACTTCATTCTTGCCTCCTCAATTTTTCTGGCGATCTGTTTACTGAACTTCTCTTCTCCGTATTTAAAGAAAATACGGACGAGATCCTCATAGCGCCACTCATTAACGACTTCTTTCGCCGAAAGCGTAGCCGACTGGTCCATCCTCATGTCCAACGGTGCGTCATGATGGTAACTGAATCCGCGCTCCGGTGTATCCAGCTGCGGAGAGGACACCCCTAAATCAAATAAAATACCGTCTACTTCTGTAATGCCTTGTTCATTCAAACATTCTTTTAAATACCTGAAATTGCTTTTAATCAGAATGAGCTGTCCTTTATAATCGGACAACACTTCTTTAGCATGCTGTAATGCCGTATCATCTTGGTCAAAAGCGATTAAACGCCCCTTCTCGGATAACTGCTGCAATAAGTATGTACTATGCCCAGCTCCGCCGAGTGTGCAGTCTACATATGTACCGTCTGGTTTAATATTAAGTCCGTCTACGGTTTCACGAAGAAGTACTGTCTTGTGTTGAAACATATTGTGTTGGTCCCACCTTTTATCAGGATGAATTGAAATTGTTTTTAGAATGTTATACACGAAGAATCATTATATATCAAACCCAATCATGTTTTCAGCAATTTCAGCAAATGAATCTTCTTGCTCTTCTGTGTATTGTTCCCAAATTACTTTACTCCACAATTCAATTCGATTAGAAACCCCGATAACAACACATTCTTTTTCCAGTTTGGCGTAATTCAATAGAGATGATGCAATATTTACCCTGCCTTGCTTGTCCAGTTCGCATTCAGTCGCCCCTGAAAAGAAGAAACGGGTAAACGCGCGGGCATCTTTCTTTGTGAGAGGAAGAGCTTTTAGTTTTTCTTCAATTTGTTTCCATTCGTGCATAGGGTAGCCGAAGAGACATTGGTCAAGTCCTCTAGTCAGCACAAATTGCTCACCTAGGCCTTCTCTGAATTTAGCGGGTACGATCATGCGGCCTTTCGCATCGATGGTATGCTGATATTCACCCATAAACATGATCTCTTGCCCCACTTTCTCTCCTCAACTCACCACTATTCACCACTTCGCTCCACAACTTCATTTTACACTGTTTACCCATAAAAAAAAACCCTGAACTAGTCAGGGTTCTTTAAAACTTTATTTCAAAGTTTGACAACTTGATGTTGATTTTGAAAAGAAAATGGCAGATTCTTGAATGTCGTGAAGAATTTTGGACCGTACCTGTTCAAATAATACATGATATTCCAAATCCGTTCTTGCGGCGCAAGAAGCGGCTTAATGCTATTTTGAATTCTTTCATAATCCTTCAAGACGTAGCCTTCTTTTTCTTCAATTCGCTTCGTCACCGTGCGCTCTAAGAATTGAAGCTGATCCTGAATAAAAGCGGCATTTTTCAGGAGTAAAGGTTCCATGCTTTGATCAACCTTTAACGCCTCCTGCCGGACCGTTTTGTGAATCGCTTCAATTTGGCTTTTCGCCTGATCCATCACCGCCGTAAACTCTTCCGGAATCTGGCGCTCGAAGTATGTCTCTCTTTGATTCTCCGTTCCGCTCTCAATCGCGTCTTGTAACGAGATATTCCGTTCAGCCAGTTTTTTCTCAATATGCCGCTCAAGTATCGTAATGTTCAGCCTTGGCATGACAGGAGGCATTTTGAAGCCCATCACCGCAAAAGCCTGTTTGAGCTCGCCCCAATAGTTGATTTCTCCAGGCCCTGCAATAAATGCTAAAGTCGGAATGAGAAATTCCTGCATTAACGGTCTCGTTACAACATTGTTGCTGAAACGCTCTGGATGTTCTTCCATATGTGTATGAAGTTCATCCATCGTCCATCCTAGATCAAGCTCTTTGATGACAAATCGGCCGTTATCTTTTTCAATTAAAAAACGCTCTTCTTCGTATTCATAAAACAGATTCGCCTGCTCTTTTCCGGACTCGATAATCGGTTTGTAGCCTGCTTGACGCATGAAGGCCTGCTGATCTGATACAGCCCGGGCGAGTTCATCATTTTCTCGAAGAATCTTTTGGAACATGGCCGTTTCCAGCTTTTTAATCCCCGGATCCCCAGAATTTAATAAAACTAAGCCCTCTTCTTGGAACAAATCCGCGATCAGCAGTTCAAAGAAGTCAGTAAACGTAACAGATTCCCTTAAACATCGTTTCACATTGTCGAGAAGTGTATTCGTATGGTCTGTTTCTTCAAAAGCGGCAAAAACATCATCTATCCACGCGGCACACTTTTCCTGATCAAGCGATGTGCTCGCTGCTGATGATTTCTTCCAATAAGACTGAGGCAGCTTTTTTTTCACAGGCCCATTCTCTTCAGATGTGTGAACAAAATTAATCTCATCCAAATCGTGGTCTTCTCCAGCCACCCAGAAGATTGGTATGACAGGCACTTGCAGTTCCTTTTCTTGTTGCTTTGCTAAAACAATGATTGAAATGATTTTATGTATGGTGTAAAGCGGTCCTGTTAAAAGTCCTGCCTGCTGTCCGCCGACTACAGCGGCACTTGACGGGTCCTTCAGCTTCTCAATAGCAGACTGCATCGCACTTGAACCGAATTTATTATGGTAAGAGGTTAAGTACGCCGCCAATTCCTCTCTTGCGAAAAACCGGGAAGATAAGTCTTCCAGTCTTTCTCGCCACATGTCCTTATGATGAATA
>NZ_JAVAXX010000206.1:0-11937 GCF_042709275.1 Bacillus sp. LR_5
CCCTTCTTCATTGGGCTGATCCTGATATAGGGATTGTAAAAACTCGAATTTTATCGCGTAGTCTGCATCGTCTGTTTCTTTAGCATATTCATAGCCCCGCTTGTGATATGCCGAAGCTTTATCATGTTTTCCCCGCTTATAATAAATCAGGGTGATTAAAAAATATGCTTGCGGCAGCGAATTGATGATCCTGCTGCTTTCAAACGTGGAGACCGCTTTTTCAAAGTAGTCAATAGCAGGGTCAAGAAGGTCTTGATTGTAATAGCATAATCCAAGGTTGTAATATGCTCTTCCGACCAGCTGGGCTTTTTGTTCTGCTTCGGCCATATCGAGCGCCAATTTGAAATGGCGTGCGGCTTGTTCGAAATTCCTTTCATCCATCAGGTTGACCCCGAACACGAAATGGCACTGAATGATTCTCACATTATAGGTTTCCTGCTCCACGTAAATTTCATAGGCGTTTTTTATATTGATCAGTGAAAAGTACGTTTGCTTCATATAATAATAGGCTTCCGCGATTTTAAAATAGAATTCAGCCCGTTCAATATGGTCTGCGACAAAGGAAAGCTTTTTCTCCGCCTGTTTATAATATGTAATGGCAGAAATAAATTCCCGCTTATCAAACTCATACATTCCGCGGAAAAAATTCACATAATAGTCAAGCAGCCCTTTGAGATCTGCCTGGTTGCTGTCAATGTTTCTTGATAATTCAGACAGGCTGGGCTGGTCTTCGATATTTAATTTCTCTAACGGCTCTAGATAATCAAGCATAAGCTGGTGGCGGAATTCCATTAGTGAATAATAAAGCAGCAAGTTGGAATCGTGCTGCATGTGTTTCAGTTCCTGCTGGATTTCAGCTTTTAACACTTCGGCATCCGGTACGCTGAATGTGCGGATATATTTGTACCACTCGTTAATTTTTTGACCGACCGCTGAAGAAGGAATTACCCCGCTCTTCATTCCTTCACCCTCTCCCATCAAAAACTGTTTATGTCATATTTTATCATGTTTACAGACCGTCCAAACCCGAAAAACACGCAATCTTTGTTTCGGGAGCACGCAATAAACCGAAGCGGTATGCAAAAAAGGCGGCTGCATTTGAGATGCCGCCGCCCTGTATATTATTTCTGTTTTGCCGTTAAAGGAAGGCGGATGATGAATTTTGTGCCTTTTCCTTTTTCACTCTTGATTTCTACTGTGCCCTGATGCATCTCAACGAGCTGCTTAACGATGGAGAGACCGAGTCCATATTCCCCGTATGCCGTGTTCGTTCTTGAAATATCAGCTTTGTAGAACCGCTCCCAAATATGTTCAATATCCTCTTTTGAAATGCCGATTCCCGTATCTTCGATTTCGATAATCGTCTCTTTATATCCTTCTATTCCGCGCAGCCAAATGTCACCGTTTTGCGTAAATTGGATGCTGTTTTTCGTAATGTTGACGAGGATTTGAATGAATCGGTCGTAATCGGCATGAACGATGACGTGATCCTCTACCTGGATCATCAGCTTGTTTTGTTTTTCTTCCGCCTGCTGCTCCAAGTGCTCTTTCACGATTTCAAAAACCTCGATCAGCGGAACATCAAGCTTGTTCAAGGTAATTTGCTGGGATCTGATTTTTTCATAATCCAGATTTTCTTTTACGAGCCGCAGCATACGCTTCGTTTCCTCACTGATAAGCGAGAAGCATTTATCCTTCTTATCCTCAGGAATCGTATGGCTGTTCAGCCCTTCAACCAAACCGTTGATCGTCGTCAGCGGTGTTTTTAATTCATGTGATACGTCTGCGATAAACTGCCTTCTCCGCTTCTCAAGGCGATCGATTTCATCCCTTGATTGCTTTAATTTTTTCGCCATGATATTAAAGTCAGACGCCAGCACGCCAATTTCGTCCCCGTAGCTGTTTTCCAAGTGGATGTCATAATCGCCGGAAGCCACTTTATCCGTCGCTTCTCTCAGCTTTTGGATCCGTTTGACATGGAATTTGGACAGAAGCCAGCTGACGAGAATGGTAATGACGAGCGTGCTGATCACAGCGTAAAACATATAGAGGTTGACTTGATTGACCATCTGTTCAACGCCGCTAATCGGAGAAATCAGCAGAACGGCGCCTTTAAATTCATTCTGAACAAATATAGGCTGCGCCACAAGGGACACTTCATCATCAAAACGGCCATCTGCCCTGATCATGACAGTCTGCCCTTTTTTCAGCTTATTCCATTCTGATTTCTTCAGCTTTTCCCTTGGTTGATGGTGAAAGCCTTCAGGAAGAAAATAAGGCTGCTGCTCTTCATTAAAGATGATAAACTGTGTCTTTCTTGTGCTTAAAATATCCTGATACGGATACAGTCTGCGCATGTCAACCTGGCCGGCTTGGAATTCGTTTGCGATCTGCACCGCATATGACGTTAATTCCTCTACTTTGTTTTGATAGGCAAACTCTTTTACAAAGTGGGAAAACAGAGAAATGATAATGACAAACGCTAAAATCAAAATGCTGATATGGCTCAGCAGCAGCTGATATAAATATTTAATCTTCATCAAATTTATACCCTACTCCCCACACAGTGTATAGGAAAGGCTTGTCTTCGCTGGCAAGCTTTTTCCGCAGCCGTTTAATATGAACGTCAACCGTTCGTTCATCTCCGTAGAACTGATAGCCCCATACCTGCTCAAGCAGCTGTTCTCTGGAGAACACCTGCCGCGGGTTTTGGACAAGGTAATAAAGCAGATCGAATTCCTTCGGCGTGAGGTTTTCTACAGGCTCTCCGTTTAAAAATACTTCTCTCGTCTTCTTATTAATTGTAAAGCATTCCGATTCGATCATATCTTCATCAATGACCGCCTTGCCTGTCGCCTGGTATCTTCTGATGACGGCTTTGATGCGGGCAACCAATGTCAGCGGACTGAACGGCTTTGTGACATAATCGTCCGCTCCCATCTCAAAACCGATGACCTGATCTGATTCAGTGTCTTTGGCAGTCAGCATGATAATCGGCACCGTGCTTGTCTCTCTTATTTTTCTGCAGATGGTCACGCCGTCCATGGATGGAAGCATGATATCCAAAATGATCAGATCCCAATTTTCCTCCGTAAAACGCTGGTATCCCTCTAATCCGTCATGAACGAATTCCGCTTCAAAACCTTCCTTAAAAAAGAACATCTCCGTCATCGTACATACACTAACATTATCTTCTATCATTAATATTTTCATTATATCCTCCGGTTGTTTTGACGCTTTTTTATATATTAGCACCATTTTATACAGAAGGTTTTGTGTTTCACAATTGTTAGTTTTTATTTCATCAACTAGAAATAGATTGTTCATAGTTTTTTCATACCTTTGGACTACTATTAATTTATCAACAAGCGGGTCCGCCCCACAGGCGGTCTTATCAATAAAAATACCTATACGGAGGAACATAAATGAACTTTATCAAACGGGCCTTTTGGAATATGAAGGCTAAAAAGGGAAAAACGTTATTGCAATTATTTGTGTTTACAGTCATATGTGTCTTTGTTCTGTCAGGCCTCACCATCCAGTCCGCAGCACAAAAATCAAGCGAACTGGCCAGACAGGAGCTCGGCGGAAGCGTAACGCTTCAAGTTGACCGCCAAAAGCAAATGGAAAAACAGCAGGACAGCGGAGAAAAACGCAGCTTCGAATCAACACCGATCACAGTGTCTGATGCAAACAAGCTTGCTGCACTTGATCATGTGAAGAGCTACAACTACATCACATCCGCTTCAGCCAACGCAGGAAACTTTGATGCGATTGAAAGCTCAAGCTCTAGTTCAAGTGATTCCAGCTCAAGCAGTTCAAGCTCAAATGCTAAAAACAGCCAAGGCGGCGGACAAGGCGGACCGCAAATGGTTCAAGCCGATCTTTCGATTGAAGGTGTCATCAGCACAGCGTTAGTCGATGATTTCTCTGACGGAGATTCAAAAATCACTGACGGACGCGCAATTACAAAATCTGATGTCGGCAAAAAGGTAACAGTGATTAACGAAACATTAGCGGAAGAAAATGATGTAAGCATTGGAGATTCGATCACAATTGAATCAGCAACAGACGAAGATACAACAGTGAAGCTGAAGATTGTCGGTATCTATAAAACAACGTCTTCAGGCGACGACCAAGCCCAAAATTTCTCTTTCTTAAATCCTTACAACAAGCTTTACACGCCTTACACAGCAATAGCGGCGCTGAAAGGCGACGGCTATAAAAATACGATTGACTCGGCCGTTTATTATATGGACGATGCGAAAAATATGGATGCTTTCGTAAAGGCGGCGAAGAAAACATCAATTGACTTCGATACGTACACACTGAATACAAACGATCAGCTTTACCAGCAAATGGTCAGCCCGATTGAAAATGTAGCTTCTTTCTCTAAAAACGTCGTATATCTTGTATCAGTGGCAGGCGCTGTCATTCTCGGCCTGATTGTCATGATGTCAATCAGAGAGCGCAAATATGAGATGGGCGTGTTAATGGCCATCGGTGAAAAACGCTGGAAATTGATCGGACAGTTCTTAACTGAGATTCTGATCGTGGCCGTTATCGCAATCGGCCTTGCATCGGTAACGGGAAATCTAGTCGCGAACCAGCTCGGCAATCAGCTTTTATCCCAGCAGATCAGTTCATCAACTGATTCAACGCAAACCGCAAACGGACAAATGCCTGGCGGCGGTGGCGGCATGGGCGGCGGAATGTTCGGCCACAGCTCAGCAAACGCGAACGTTATCGATTCACTGAACGTCGCGGTTTCTATGAACGACATGCTTGTTCTTGGCGGAATCGGCATCTTAATCGCCATCATTGCAACATTGCTGCCGTCTATTTCAGTACTGCGGCTCCATCCGAAAACGATATTGACAAAACAAGAATAGAAAGAGGCGAAACCTATGAGCTTATTAGAATTTCAACAAGTCGGCTACTGGTATAAAGACAAAAGCCAGCCATTGTTTCAGGATATCAACATCAGCTTTCAAAAAGGAAAATTCTATACAATTGTCGGCACATCAGGGACAGGGAAAACCACTTTCCTGTCTCTGGCAGGCGGACTTGACGCACCAAAAGAAGGAACGATCCTTTACGATGGAAAAGCGGTTTCCAAAATCGGCTTAACAAATTTCAGAAATCAATATGTATCAATTGTCTTTCAGGCGTACAACCTGCTTCCATATATGACGGCTCTGCAGAACGTCACAACCGCCATGGAAATCACAGGTTCTAAAGAAAAGAACAAAGAAGCGTATGCGCTGGAAATGCTGCAGAAGGTTGGCATCAGTGAAAAACAAGCCCGTCAAAAAGTGCTGACATTAAGCGGCGGACAGCAGCAGCGGGTATCGATTACAAGAGCTTTCTGCTGTGACACGGATCTCATCGTAGCCGATGAACCAACCGGAAACCTTGACGAGGATACATCAAAAGAAATCGTGCGGCTCTTTCAAGGTCTGGCGCACAAGGAAAATAAATGCGTCATCATGGTAACGCACGATGAGCAAATTGCAAAAGTATCAGACATCAACATCAGGCTTTCAAGAGGAAGCTTTACTGTGAAGGAAAACGTCGCAGTCGTATAACAAAAGCGCGCGCCTCTGCCAGTGCAGACAGGGGCGCAACCTATATCCCCCTTTTATATAGAAGTGAACATAAAAAGAGCGGTGGCTGCATCCCCCCGCTCTTTTTATTGTTTCTTTTTTTCCGATCCCTTTGATTTCTCTCTTCGCTTCTTTTTCCAAACGGCTATTATAAACAAGAAAAGCGGAAACAAAAGCTGAAAGGGCAAATGAATATACAGCGGCACCACCTTCAGGCCTTCGTTCAGATGCTCCGAAAAATTAGTCGCGATGGTAATGGAAAGGATTAAGATACCCAGTCCCATCGGATATGCCAATTGAGAAGGGTTCTTTTCCTTAAAGAGCGTGGACGCGCCCACCACCACTGCGTATAAGTAGAGGCTGACCTTGAAGAAACCGCCGATGATCAGCGCCAGCATAAAAAAGACATCGAGACGGTCTAGAAATTCTTCAACCTTAATCGTCTGAATCGTACTTAAAAGCGGAAACTGGGATCTGAGTGTAAGATCAACATCAAGCACGCTAATATTAATCGCCACGGTAAGCGCCACAACCAATCCGCTGATGGCTATGGCAGCCATTCCCACTTTCTTTACATCTTTTCGGTCATTAAGATTAGGGAATATCATCACAAATAAAACAACTTCACCAAACGGAACGTACATGGTCTGTGTGAAAACAGAGTGAATGACAGGAACAATGCCGTCTTCTAAAACCGGTTTTAAATTCTGCGTATCTATGGAACCCGAGACAATAATCAGCACAAGGCCGAGGGCGCCCAGTATATACATGGCTCCGAAAAGAAGCTCAGCCGCACGTGCGAGCACTTCAATTCCTTTTCTGACGGCATATATGCTAACAATCATTAATAAAGCGTTCACAATCAGAATCGGTGTATCATGATAAGCAAACGTCAACAGCATTTCCCCAAAATCCCGCAGCACCCGTGCTGCAATATAGGCAAAGTACAGGATATACAGAAATGAAAACAGCCAGCTCAGCTTGGTTCCGAGCATATCATCCATATATTCTTTCGGTGAAGATTCGGGGTAACATTGATAAATGCCTTGATACAAATAGTAAAGAAACAAACCGGCCGCACAGCCCAATAGAACCGCTATCCAAGCATCCCTGCCCGCCATTGAACCCGGTGTAATCAATAAGGAGCTGCCCAGCTCAAAAATAATAACCATGACAAACAGCTGTCTTATGCTGATTTTGGCTTTTTCCACCTGGCATGTCCCCTTTCTCCAGACCTATTCATCTTCAAGCTGGTGTTGGATTGGATTGTTGCGCAATCCCGTTCTTCTGATATACGTCTCTGCCTTCACATCGACTGGCAGTTCGGGCAAATACTCTTTATCCCAAGTGTCTTTCATTTTTTCCCACTGCTTCGGATACTTTCTGTATATCGTGTCACCAAATCCGATAAAGTCAATTTTATTCTTCTTGACCATTTTCACAGTGTTGGTGATTTCCTTTTCCAACTCTTTGTTGAGAGCTTTTTCAATGGCAGACAGCACCTTTGGATCAGACAATTGGAAAGGGTATTTGACAGCATCTATAATTCCTTCAACCGCCACACGCACGTGGATGTGCGGACGTCCGTTCCGCATCTCAGGTACGAGCTTTGTGGTTTGATGAGTGACCTGTAAGCTGACCGCGTCCTTTGTCTTGTCCCAATCAGCATTAATAAACGTATGCTGAACCTTGTTCATAAGCCAGACAGCTCCAACGCTTTCTTTATCCTCGATCCAATACTTTAAATGGCCTGACTTATTAAAAACCGCCAAACCGTCTGCCTGAAGAATGGCTTTCGGATCTGTCGCCTGCGTGTTTTCCATGCTGATTCCTTTTTTTTCGTCGCCAATCATCATATATCCCGGGATAACCGGTGCTCTTGTGTTGGTGGCAAGTTGTTTCAGGACGTCCTGAATATTGGTTTTGACCACCCGTCCGTATTGCGCCTCCGTGAAGTCGAGTGTTTTATTGACTTTATTTGACGGGATTTTATCAATCGGCGTCAGGATTTTCACGATGTTTTCCGCTTTCGTTTTATGAGCGATGACAACTGTGGCCGTTGTCCTGAATTCTGTGTCGCGATCAAGATTATCTAACACAAAATCCAAGCCTTCCTCTCTCGCCAGCTTTTCACTGATCGCAACGAGATTGGTATGGGCAAAGTAAAGCCGCCGGGATACTTTCATGGAGGCTTTTCTGAGCGCTTCCGTCATGTTGTCGCCTTCAATTGAATAAACGGATACAGGCGGCCTGTCTCCAGCACCGCCTCCCTGAAGCCCGCCGGCAACATTTCCGGGATTGATAATTTGAAAATGTAGCACGTAGTTGCCTTCGTTCGTCCGATCGATGCCAATCGCCGAGATAATCGCAAGGTCCGTCAGTTCCCGCTTATCCCAGCAGCCGGGCAGCACAATCACGCTCAAAAGCATGAGGACGGTTAATACACGTTTACGTACCATTCTGATCCCCTTCTTCCAAATCTTTGTTCACCATTCCGCGTGAACCGTCAGGCTCTGGGCGTTGATCATCCCCCTGCCGCACCTTATCTTGCTTGCTGATTGATTCCGGCCTTTTTTCATCAGCCCACCATGGCACCCTGAACAATGTGTCCTTTACCCCTTGAGATGAAAAAGGAGCGAGCGGCGACATATAAGGAACACCGAATGAGCGCAGGCTGCATAAATGGACAAACATCATAATAATGCCTAAAATCAGCCCGTAAAACCCCATAATAGAGGACGCAATAATAAAGATAAATCGAATGAGACGGGCTGAAATCGCCATGGCGAAAGCCGGTGTCGCGAAGCTGGCAATCGCGGTGATCGCAACGATAATGACCATGGCCGGAGAGACGATACCAGCCTGTACAGCAGCCTGTCCGATAACAAGCGCACCTACGATCGATACTGCCGAGCCGACGACACGCGGCAGCCTGACACCGGCTTCTCTGAGAATCTCAAAAGCAACCTCCATCGTAAGTGCTTCGACGACAGCTGGAAACGGGACAATTTCCCGCTGGGCTGCAATGACGACTAACAGCTGCGTCGGGATCATTTCCTGGTGAAACGTCGTGGCTGCCACGTAAACAGCCGGAGCCACGAGTGAAATAAAAAAGACTAAAACCCGCAGAACCCTTATGCTTGTCGCAATGTCAAAACGCGAATAGTAATCTTCAACAGACTGAAAGAATTGAACAAATAAGGCCGGGGCAATAAGCACAAACGGTGTTCCGTCCACAACGATCGCAAATCTTCCTTCTAACAGATTTCCCGCTACAACATCAGGGCGTTCTGTATGATACATGGTCGGAAACGTCGTAAAGGTTTCATCTTCAATCAGCTGCTCGATATATCCGGATTCTAAAATACTGTCTATGTCTATTTTTTTCAGGCGCTGCCTCACTTCCTTCAGCACCTTTTCATCACAAATGCCATGAATGTACATGAGCGCGACATCCGTGTGGGTTACAGACCCGATTTTCATTTTCTCTACCCATACATTCGGATTTTTGATGTATCGGCGGATCATGGAAATATTGGTTTGAAGAGACTCTGTAAATCCTTGGCGCGGGCCGCGGAAGGACACCTGGGTGCTCGGCTCTTGAATGGAACGCTGCTCGCCCCCTTGAGTGCTGCAGATAAGCGCTTCATCATAGCCATCAGCAAAAACGAGCGCATTGCCGAGCATTAATTCAGAAAAAAGCTTGTCCCAGCTCTTTTCCGCTTTCACTCCGCCTAACGGGAGCGTTTTTTCAAGAATCTGCTGGATCGGATGAGGGTTTTGGATAGACTCATCCTGTACCAAAGGCTCGATTAACGATTCATGGATCGTGTTATTATCGACCAGCCCTGCAATATAAATAACAGCTAGATGGATACGATCCTGCTCCCCAATTTTAATCTCGCGAATGATGACGTCCGAGCTGCTTCCGACCTCCTTCTTCGTTTCCGCTATATTTTTTGCCAAACTTGCGGAAACGAGAACCGGCCTTTCATTTTCTTGCTGCTGATCCTGATTCTTTTCTTCTGTTTTCTGTTTATCTTTCGAATCGGTCTTTTCCTTTTGCTTAGAAAATAAAGGCATACACAAAATACCTTTCCTAGTTATTTTCTCATATTCTTCCTTTTGGAGTTCAGATTATGCATGCTGATGGCTGCGGTATAACTTCTCCGATAAAGATAGACACTAAAAGCGGAGGGTGATGAAGCATGAAGATATTAGGCGTGACAGGGGTCATACTGATTTGTTTATTAACCATTTCTGTTTTTATGGACATGCTTCAAGGTTTCAGTTTGACAAAAGCCATTTATAACAATGTGTCCAGCTTTAAGATGACGACGTTTGCAGAATGGGTCGTGCTTTTATTTTTTGTTTTCATATTAGTGAGAGAAATGTACGTGATCTATAAATCGAAAAAAAAGAACCCCTAAAGCGGGGCGCTTTTTTTCAAGCGATAATATTGCCGTCTGCTGTATCGCTGCTATGTCTGTTGATGGTTCCTTTGAAGATTCGATTGCCGATGATTTTGGAATTGGTTGAGGTGTTTGTTTGAATAGCTGTCGCCGTGCCTGCGGAGAGGTTATTGATGGTGTTTCCAGAGATGATAGAGCCTGCAGAACCGTTGATATAAATGACAATCGGATTTCCGGCTGTTCTGTTGACAGAAATGGTGTTATCAAAAATTTCATGCACACCGGCGTTAATATAGATGGTAACCAAAAGCGGAGATCTCTCGAAATGGTTGCCGATAATTGAGGTTTTCGCACTTGTGGAACAGTAAATCGGGTAATTTTTAAACTCTTTACATGTGTTGTTTTTGATGATAGCGCTGGCATTGTTTGTAACAGAAACAGCATATGATTCTGGGGCTGCTTCAAACGCGTCAGGATTCAGTGTATTTCCTTCAATCACCGCGTTTCCTTGAGCGATCCAGATCCCCCGGCTGAATTTTCTCAGCACATTATCTTTAATGATCATATCGCCTCCGGAAATGTTCACGCCGTCAATGACTTGAATGAGGCAGTTATTCAGAAATGCGCTATCATCTGACAGCACTGCGCGAAGGCCGGTACTGCGCCTTGTTTCAGACAGTCCGTTTTGAATCTGGTTGCCATCTACCTTTACGTCGGAAGACTGATAAACCAATATCCCTGTGTTTTCAAAGTTGCTGATTTTATTGTTCGTGACAAGAACGCTCTTTCCCCTGACATCAATCCCGGTTGAAAACCCGGTAATGAGATTGCCTGCGATGACCGCATCACTGCTCTCTTTTCCTTGTGACACACCGAGTCCGGTAATCCCAACTCTAGGCGCAGCAGCAGCGCCTTCCGCCCGTCTGAGAATATTTCCTTTAATTACCGTTTGCGTTCCATACCCATAACTGATCGTATTGTCTGAGTGGTTTCCTTCTATTGAAATGCCGTACCCGTTAAAATTGGTCACAGAACTTGAAACGTTTCCGATAAAATGGTTATTGCGAATGGATACATTGATCGGTTCTTCATAATCAATATCACCTTCTCCATATCCTTCTATGTCTATTCCGAATCTCGGTGCTGTTCCATTCCCCGTTCCGGCATCTGCAATCACGCAGTCCTCCACCGTGACCATATCACATCCGGTAATGGAAATATTATTTCTTCTCGACCGCCGAACCTCACAGCGGCGGATGATAATTTGCTCTGACGTTCGATAATCATGATTTGTCTTTAATCCCCTCGGACTGACAATGATCCCGTCCCCGGTAAAATCAGAAATTTTGACATCATCAATGACAACATTCGAGCATCCTTCAATGCAAATGCCAAAGCCCCATTCATGGGTTGATCTTATTCCTGCGGACGCATACGTATGCTCATCGCGTTCACCGATAAGTTGTCCCCCGGAAATGGTTATATTCTCTTGCTTGCCTACATAAAATGCGGAATAACCCCACGAACTGTTCGGGATCACTTTGATGATACACTCGGGGTCCATCACAATCTCAAGGTTGCCGGGAACAATGATCCCGGCGTTTCGAAACTTCTGATTGGGATCTCCTCCAAGCGTTCCGTCTATTAAATATGTTCCCTTTGGAAACCAGACAGTATGATATCCTTTCGAAACAGCCGTACTGAGGCATTGATTAATCAGTTCTGTTGAATCCGTTTTACCATCTCCTGAGATACCGAAATCCGCCGCATTTAATATGAATTCAGCCAATTGCGAGCCTCCTTCTCTATGATTACTATCATGATACTCACAAAGGCCCGATCCGCTTGTACATTTCTCTAAAATTTTATTAAAAAAATATAAAGGAATAGTTTTGTAAGCAAACCTTACAAAAAAGGAC
>NZ_JAVAXX010000207.1:0-11794 GCF_042709275.1 Bacillus sp. LR_5
GTTTTTTGGCTTTTAAGCTGTTGTCATCAAGTAATACGCACAGATAGAGAAAAAAGTTTCAATATTCAGCATTATTTTTAAAAAAAAGTGGTTTTTAAAGTTTTCATTGATTTTGTTTTATTTTTCCTGTTTTAATTATAAAAAACCGCAGCTCAGCTGCGGTTTTTTTACCCTCTGCTTTCTTCAGGCTTTAAACCTCTTCGAAGTATTCTTTATAATAGCCACCGACTTTATTCGTATTGTCGATCACAAAGAGAAATTCCTCTGTTTCATTTTTCACTTCATATTCTTTTCCCGGAGTTAAAACGCGGTTCACGATATATTTTTTTGCGTTTGTCTGCACACATTTTACCTTTTTGATTGTTTCTTTTTCAAGCCAATTGTTATGAATCATAAATGAAATCTCCTTTTCATATCTATAAGCTTATTGTAGCTTTTTTCTTTTGTAAATTGCAATATCGGTTATTCATTGATTTTGCCTTGTTTTCTATTATAGAATGTTTGTATACGCTTACTCTTACAGCAAATATCACAGCTTATTTCTGCTATTCAAACAATGAATCAATGTGCTATCACCAAGAATCTCAAAACAGACCATAAAAAATGACTGGAGGTTTGTTACAGATGAGTTCTTTAACGATGCAAGTGACGAAAAGGCTGGAGACATTTTTACAGGGAACAAAGAAGCTTTATATTGACGGAAAGTTTGTTCCGAGTGCCTCAGGGGCAACCTTTGACACACCCAACCCGGCGACCGGCGAAACCTTGATGACGCTGTATGAAGCCCAGGCTGCGGATGTGGATAAAGCGGTTAAAGCTGCCCGAAAAGCCTTTGACCAAGGCGAATGGAGAACAATGTCTCCGGCTTCTAGAAGCAGACTGATGTATAAGCTGGCAGACTTAATGGAAGAGCATAAAACTGAGCTTGCTCAGCTTGAAACACTTGATAACGGGAAACCGATAAATGAAACGACGAATGGAGATATACCTCTGGCTATTGAGCATATGCGCTATTATGCCGGCTGGTGTACAAAAATAACAGGACAGACGATTCCGGTTTCCGGCGCTTATTTTAATTATACGCGCCATGAGCCTGTCGGCGTCGTCGGCCAGATCATTCCATGGAATTTCCCGCTCCTGATGGCGATGTGGAAAATGGGCGCTGCTCTTGCAACAGGCTGTACAATCGTGCTCAAACCGGCTGAACAAACACCGCTTTCAGCTCTTTATTTGGCAGAATTAATTGATCAAGCCGGCTTCCCTGACGGTGTCATCAATATCATTCCGGGATTCGGTGAAGATGCGGGAGAAGCGCTGACGAATCATGAAGCGGTTGATAAAATTGCCTTTACCGGTTCCACTGAAATCGGAAAGAAAATCATGTCCACCGCTGCGAAAAGCATTAAGCGGGTTACATTGGAGCTGGGCGGAAAATCACCTAATATTCTTTTGCCGGATGCGAATTTGAAAAAGGCGATCCCAGGCGCTTTAAACGGTGTGATGTTTAATCAGGGCCAAGTCTGCTGTGCGGGCTCGCGCGTTTTCATTCATAAAGACCAATATGATGAAGTTGTTGATGAGATGGTGTCCTATGCTGAATCACTCCGCCAAGGAGCGGGACTTCATAAGGATACACAAATCGGGCCTCTCGTGAGCAAGGAACAGCACGAACGCGTTCTTTCCTATATTCAAAAAGGAAAAGACGAAGGAGCAAAAGCAGTGACTGGCGGAAGCTGTCCTTTTGAAGAAGGATATTTTGTCGCACCGACTGTGTTTGCGAATGTTGAAGACGAGATGACCATCGCAAAAGAAGAAATTTTCGGACCGGTGCTGACTGCTATTCCATACGAAACAGTCGATGAAGTCATTGAACGAGCGAATCATTCAGAATATGGACTCGCAGCCGGACTATGGACAGAGAACGTCAAGCATGCCCACTATATCGCGGACCGTCTTCAAGCCGGAACCGTCTGGGTGAACTGCTATAATGTGTTTGACGCAGCATCCCCGTTTGGCGGTTATAAACAGTCAGGACTCGGACGAGAAATGGGATCATATGCCTTAGATAACTACACAGAAGTCAAAAGTGTATGGATAAATCTCGAAGACTAACATGTATGTCAAAAAAACTGCTGCCTGCCAGCAGTTTTTTTCTTTCTGTAATGGCGGTAAAAGACGCTGAATATATATGCTTCTGAAGGAGTTGAGCTTGATGGGCACACTTCAGGAGAAAGTAAGACGTTATCAAAAGAAAACCATTGCAGAGTTAAAAGACAGGCAAAATGCTGACGGTTCGTGGACATTTTGCTTTGAAGGACCAATCATGACAAATTCCTTTTTTATTTTGCTCCTCACCTCACTAGATGAAGGCGAGAATGAAAAAGAACTAATATCAGCGCTTGCAGCAGGCATTCGCGAAAAACAGCAGCCCGACGGCACATTCATCAATTATCCCGATGAAACGAGCGGAAATATAACGGCTACCGTCCAAGGATATGTCGGGATGCTGGCTTCAGGATGTTTTCACAGATCTGATCCGCACATGAGAAAAGCTGAACAATTTATCATCTCACATGGCGGTTTGAGACATGTTCATTTCATGACAAAATGGATGCTTGCTGTGAACGGGCTGTATCCTTGGCCTGTTTTGTATTTACCATTATCACTCATGGCGCTCCCCCCAACGTTACCGGTTCATTTCTATCAGTTCAGCGCATATGCCCGAATTCATTTTGCTCCTATGGCTGTAACACTCAATCAGCGATTTGTTCTTAAAAACCGCAATATTCCATCTCTTCGCCATCTCGATCCGCACATGACAAATAACCCTTTCACTTGGCTTCGATCTGATGCTTTTGAAGAAAGAGATCTCACGTCTATTTGGTCACATTGGAAGCACATTTTTCATGCACCCTTTGCTTTTCAGCAGCTAGGCTTACAGACGGCTAAAACATATATGCTGGACCGGCTTGAAAAAGACGGAACATTATACAGCTATGCGAGCGCAACCATATTTATGGTTTACAGCCTTCTGTCACTTGGTGTATCACGCTACTCTCCTGTTATCAGGAGGGCGATTAACGGCTTCAAATCACTGATGACAAAGTGCAACGGGATTCCTTATCTGGAAAACTCTACTTCAACTGTTTGGGATACAGCTCTGATCAGCTATGCCCTTCAAAAAAACGGTGTGACCGAAACAGACGGCTCTATTACAAAAGCAGCTGCCTATTTGCTAGAACGCCAGCATACCAAAATAGCAGATTGGTCTGTTAAAAACCCGAGTGCAGCACCCGGCGGCTGGGGATTTTCAAACATCAATACAAATAACCCTGACTGTGACGACACTGCAGCCGTATTAAAAGCGATTCCCCGCAGTTATTCTCCTTCAGCTTGGGAGCGAGGGGTGTCTTGGCTTTTATCGATGCAAAACAATGACGGCGGATTTTCTGCTTTTGAAAAAAATGTGAACCATCCTCTGATCCGCCTTCTCCCGCTTGAATCCGCCGAGGACGCGGCAGTTGACCCTTCAACCGCCGACCTCACCGGACGTGTGCTGCACTTTTTAGGCGAGAAAGCTGGTTTCACCGTGAAACATCAACATATTCAGCGCGCTGTGGGCTGGCTTCTCGAACATCAAGAACAGAATGGGTCATGGTACGGGAGATGGGGTGTTTGCTACATTTACGGCACATGGGCTGCTCTTACGGGTATGCATGCCTGCGGGGTTGACCGAAAGCACCCTGCTATACAAAAGGCCTTGCGCTGGCTCAAATCGATACAGCATGATGACGGCAGCTGGGGAGAATCCTGTAAAAGCGCTGAAGTCAAAACGTACGTCCCGCTTCATAAAGGAACCATTGTACAAACGGCCTGGGCTTTAGACGCTTTGCTCACATACGAAAATTCCGAACACCCATCTGTTGTGAAAGGTATGCAATACCTTACTGACAGCAGTTCTCATGGCGCCGATAGCTTGGCCTATCCAGCAGGAATCGGATTGCCAAACCAATTTTATATCCTTTATCACAGTTATCCATATGTATTCTCTTTGCTGGCTGTCGGGAAGTATTTGAATTTTATTGAAAAGGAGACAGCAAATGAAACGTGAATCTTACCAAACGGAGATGTTCAATTGGTGTGAAGCCTTGAAGGATCAAATTCAAAAGCGAGGACAGCTTGAACAGTTTGAAGATCAATTTGACAAAATGATTGAAGCACTGGAAGATGACCAAACAACTGAAGAAGATTGGTATAAGCAGGCCGCTGCCCTTTATCGGGATATTACAGAATCAGAGGATACAAGTGAAAGACGCGCTTACGTCCCTATAGGAAAACATGTGCTGCCAAAGCTTCCGTACAAATATTCCGCCTTAGAACCTTATATATCACGCGACATTATGGTCCTTCATCATACGAAGCATCACCAAAGCTATGTTGACGGTCTAAACAAAGCAGAAACAGAGCTAAAAAAAGCGAGAGCATCAAAGAATTATGACTTGATCACTCATTGGGAAAGAGAGCTTGCATTCCATGGAGCAGGGCATTATTTACACACTATTTTCTGGTTTTCGATGCATCCAAACGGAAAAAGGCGTCCTACAGGGGCATTGTTCCAAATGATCGATATTTCATTTGGAAGCTACTCGGCTTTTAAAGAACATTTTACTCAAGCCGCTAAAAAAGTGGAAGGTGTCGGCTGGGCCATTCTGGTCTGGGCTCCCCGATCAGGACGGCTGGAGATTTTAACGGCAGAAAAGCACCAGCTCTTCAGCCAATGGGACGTGATCCCTCTTTTACCGCTTGACGTATGGGAACATGCCTATTATTTGCAATATAAAAATGACCGGGCAAGCTATGTCGATCATTGGTGGAATGTCGTGGATTGGCGCGAGGCAGAAAAACGTTTCGAGCAGGCAAAAGAAGTCGTTTGGAAACTCTATTAAAAAAAGCCCCCTTTCCCCGGGGGCTACGTGTTTTAAAAAATGCCTATCACATGCAAAAATACGATGATGATGGCAACAGGAGATAGGTAACGAATGAGCAGCAGCCAAACCGCAAACCACTTTCGTTTGAGATTGGAACCGCTTTTCAGCTCGTCAAACAAATCCTGTTTCGGTATTTTTAACGGGACAAAAATAGAAATCAATAACGCGCCTAACGGCATTAAAATATTGCTTACAAGATAGTCGGCCGCATCAAAAATAGACAAGTGAAATAGAGAGACGTCACTTAAGACACCGTAGGATAATGCAGACGGCACACCGACAATAAAAATAGCAATTCCGCCTAACCAAGCGAATCGTTTTCTCTTATTGACATCGCCTTTTGAAAGCACTGCGACCAAAATTTCCAGCATTGAGAAAGCGGATGTCAATGCCGCAAATAAAAATAGAATTAAAAATGCTAATAAAAAGATAATTCCAAACGGCATTTGATTAAACACAGTCGGCAGCACGTTAAATAACAGGACCGGCCCTTGGTCTGGTTTGAGGCCGAATGAAAATACAGCTGGAAAAATCGCAATTCCTGCCATTACAGCAACAAGCATGTTTAATACAGTTACTGATACAGCGGACTGCACAACGTTTTCCTGTTTCTCTAAATAAGAGCTATACGTTACCATGACTGATACACCGACACTTAATAAGAAAAAGGATTGGCCCATCGCATATAAAATTGTATTGGCGTCAATCGCGGTTAAATCAGGCATCAGGAAAAACTTGAGCCCTTCCATCGCTCCATCAAGTGTAACTGAACGCACCATTAAAATAACAAATAATATAAAAAGCGCCGGCATTAATATTTGGCTTGCTTTTTCAATTCCGCTGCTAACCCCTTTTGCAACAACTAAAATTGTCACCACCATAAAGAGCAGCTGGCCTCCAACAGCCAGGTAAGGATTTGAAATCGTACTTGCAAATATCGTATCAAAACCAGATGTTTGCGATAAACCGCCAGTGAAGCCTTTTGTAATATAAATTAAAATCCACCCGCCGACGACACTGTAAAAAGATAAAAGAATAAAGCACGTCGCCATTCCTAAATAACCGATCCAATGCCACTTCGTACCCGGAGCAAGTGTTTTATAGGATTGTACGGCATCTTTCTGTGTTTTTCTGCCTATGATGAATTCACCTAACAATAAAGGCAGTCCGATTAAAACCGTAAATAAAATAAAAATAAGTAAAAATGCGCCTCCTCCGCTGGTTCCCGCTACATATGGAAATTTCCATATCGCACCAAGCCCGATAGCTGATCCTGCCGCGGCTAATATAAAGCCGAGCTTCGAAGACCATTGATTCGCTTCCTTCACCCTATCACTCCTATTTTATCAAACCATTATAAAGATTCATTGTAAGAATATCTTCCTATATAGTCAAGAACATTTTTATTAGTTTACATAATGTAATTATTGTTTTCTATTAATAACCAATCCATCTATTAATATTGAATTATTCAGAAAATTAATTATAATAAGAGAATGCTTCAAAATCTGTGAGAATTTCTGCTGAAGTTCTTGATAAATGTGTAAGGAGTGTTTTTATGGACATCATTAGAAAAATAAGTCATTTCGCGGGACAAACCTTTGGCATATGGGTCATTGTTTTTGCCGTGCTGGGATTTACTTTCCCGTCTTTTTTTACATGGATCAGTTCTTATATTACGATTTTTCTTGGCATTATCATGTTTGGAATGGGTCTTACACTGCAAGCCGATGATTTCAAAGAGCTGATCAGAAAACCTTGGCATGTCATTATCGGGGTAATTGTTCAGTATACTATCATGCCGCTCGTTGCTTTCGGCCTCGCATTTGGGCTGCACCTTCCAGCTGAAATCGCAGTGGGTGTTATTCTTGTCGGCTGCTGTCCTGGCGGCACAGCCTCTAATGTCATGACATTTTTAGCAAAAGGAAATACGGCCCTTTCTGTTGCTGTTACAACAATTTCTACCTTGTTGGCGCCTGTTTTAACACCGATTTTGATTATGTTGTTTGCCAAGGAATGGCTTCCTGTTTCGCCAGGGGCTTTATTTATTTCAATCTTACAGGCTGTTTTATTTCCGATCATTGCAGGCGTGATCGTCAAAATGTTTTTCAGAAAACAAGTGGCAAAAGCCGTACATGCCCTTCCGCTTGTTTCTGTCATTGGCATCGTTGCGATTGTCTCAGCTGTCGTCAGCGGCAATCGGGAAAATCTGCTTCAATCAGGATTCCTCATTTTTTCTATTGTCATCCTGCATAACGGTATCGGTTATTTGCTTGGATTTCTTTGTGCAAAGCTTTTAAAAATGGATTATCCGTCTCAAAAAGCAATTGCAATCGAAGTCGGCATGCAAAATTCAGGACTCGGTGCTGCACTCGCTACGGCTCATTTCTCACCGCTATCTGCCGTACCCAGCGCGATATTCAGTGTATGGCATAACCTTTCGGGTTCCATGCTTGCAACATACTGGTCAAAAAAAGCGAAAAAGAAACAAACAGCAGCCAACAGCAGCAATCTGTCTCTTTAAATACGCATCAAAAAAGGTACATCACTTTATCGTGATGTACCTTTTTTTATTATCCCTCTAATAAAAGCTGTTCAGGTTCTTCCAGTAAATTTTTGATTGTCACTAGGAAACCAACCGCTTCTTTACCGTCTACAATCCGGTGATCATAAGATAAAGCGATATACATCATCGGACGGTTTTCAAAACGCTCTTCATCAATTGCTACAGGGCGCAGTTGAATCTTATGCATGCCCAGTATACCGACTTGAGGGCTGTTTAAAATCGGAGTCGACATCAGTGAACCGAAAGTCCCTCCGTTTGTAATAGTGAAGGAACCGCCCTGAAGCTCGCTAAGGGTCAATTTATTGTTTCTTGCTTTTTTCGCAAGTTCGCCGATTTCTTTTTCAATTCCTGCAAATGTCAGACGGTCCGCATCCCGTACAACCGGAACGACAAGGCCTTCATCAGCTGCAACAGCAATCCCGATATCGTAGAACTTCTTAACGATCAGCTCATCGCCTTGAATTTCCGCATTCAGCAGCGGATATTTCTTCAATGCAGCAACGACCGCTTTCGTAAAGAAAGACATAAAGCCGAGCTTCACTTCGTTTTGCTCAAAGAATTGATCTTTGCGGCGTTTTCTAAGGTTCATGACAGCCGTCATGTCTACTTCATTAAATGTAGTCAGCATCGCTGATGTTTGCTGTACCTCTACAAGGCGTTTTGCAATCGTTTGTCTGCGGCGTGACATTTTTTGCACTTCGACAGGTTTGTCGAAGCTTTGCTGTGTTTTTTGAGCCTGAGGCTGCTGTTGTTTCTGAGGAGCCGGTTTTGAGGCTGGTTTTTCGTACGCTTCGACATCCTGCTTGCGCACTCTTCCTAACGGATCTCCCGTTGGAACCTGAGACAGGTCAATTCCTTTCTCTCTTGCCAGCTTACGGGCTGAAGGAGAAGCGATCGTTCTTGATTTTGCTTCGGCTTGCGCTTCCTCGCTAACCTCTTTTGCAGCTGGTTCAGCCTGCTTCTCTTCTTTCTCGCTATCTTTGCTTTCAGCTTTCTCTGAAGGTGCAGGGGCAGAACTTTCACCCGCGCCTTCTGAAATCGTACCGATAATTTCTCCAACTTGGACGGTATCACCCGAATCTTTCAATACCTCTTGAAGTACACCCGATTCTTCTGCTGTCAATTCAACATTTACTTTGTCCGTTTCTAGTTCAAGCAGATATTCACCCTGTTCTACATAATCACCAGGCTGCTTCAACCATTGGGCTATTGTTCCTTCTGAGATTGATTCTGCTAATTCAGGTACCTTAATTTCCGCCATTTTTTCATTTCCCCCTTAGTTTTTGCGAGTCAAGCTATCAGATACAATACGTTCCTGTTCTTTTTTATGAACTGTCGGATCTCCCTCTGCAGGGCTGGATCGTCTTCTTCGTCCAATATATTGAACGCTTACGCCCTGTGGTGCAATCTCTGTCAAATATGGGCTGATATAACTCCAGGCCCCCATGTTCTGCGGCTCTTCCTGTACCCAAACGATTTCTTTCAGGTTCGGAAGTTTTGCAAATAATTCTTTGACTCCTTTTGCCGGGAATGGATACAGCTGTTCAATTCTCGCAATGTGAAGCCACTCTTTACCGTCTTCTAGCTTATTGAAATGGTCGCTGATGTCTATGGACACTTTACCGCTGGATAATACAAGTCTGGTTACTTTTTCATAGTCATGAGAAAGTCCGGACTGTTCGTATACAGGCTGGAAGCGGCTTTCGCTGAGCTCCTGCACTTCCGAAACCGTATTCGGATTACGAAGAAGGCTCTTCGGCGTCATAATGACGAGCGGCCTGATTTCTTCACGAAGCAGCATTTTGGCCTGTCTTCTTAAAATATGAAAATATTGTGCAGCGCTTGTCAGGTTGGCAACCGTCCAGTTGTTTTCCGCGGCAAGCTGCAGGAACCGCTCGATTCTTCCGCTTGAGTGCTCGGGCCCCTGTCCCTCGTAACCGTGCGGAAGAAGCATGACTAATCCGGATTTTTGGCCCCATTTGGCGCGTCCGGCAGAAATGAATTGGTCAAAATACACTTGAGCAGCGTTGGCAAAATCTCCGTACTGCGCCTCCCACATGACAAGCGTTTCCGGTGAATGCACGTTATAGCCGTATTCAAAGCCGAGAACCGATCCTTCAGACAGCGGGCTGTTATGAACAGCAAAAGATGTGTCACAGTCAGATAAGTGATGCAGCGGCACAAATTCTTCGCCCGTCTCACTGTCATGAAGCACAAGGTTTCTTTGGGCAAACGTTCCGCGCTCGGAATCCTGTCCAGTTAAACGAATCGGTGTTCCGTCTTTCAAAATAGAAGCAAACGCAAGTGATTCAGCCAAAGACCATTCCACTTTTCTATCATCATCGAATGCCTTGGCGCGTCTTTCTAAAATACGCTTAAGCTTGCCGAAAACGTTAAATGACTCCGGCCAGTTGATTAATTCGCCATTCAGCTTACGGAGCACATCAAAATCAATGGATGTGTCCACATCAGGGAAACCGTTTGAAACAGGCTCTGGAAGTTCAATTTCACAGGCGGTATGTTCCTTTTTAGCCGGCACTTTCTGATAAGCATCCTCAATGCGCTTCGTTACCGATTTTTCGATGTTTTGAACAACTTCTTCGGTAAGCACGCCTTCATTTACGAGCTTTTCAGCGAAAATTTGTTTGACGGTCGGATGCTTTCTGACAGCCTCATACAGCATCGGCTGAGTAGTAGACGGCTCATCCATTTCGTTGTGTCCGTAGCGTCTGTACCCGATCAAGTCAATCAGAAAGTCCTTGTTAAATGTTTTTCTGTATTCGACCGCAAACTTAACAGCTGAAAGACAGGCTTCAGGATCATCCGCATTTACGTGAACAATCGGAATTTCATAGCCCTTCGCCAGGTCACTGGCATAGTTTGTCGATCTTGATTCAGCGCTTTCTGTTGTAAATCCGATCATGTTATTGGCGATAATATGAATCGCACCACCTACTTGATACCCTTTTAAAGAACTTAAATTCAATGTTTCAGCGACGATTCCTTCCCCAGGGAATGCAGCGTCTCCATGAATTAAAATGGCAAGCGATTTTGTTTCATCCTGCACCGGGTATCCGCTTTGTGTTCTCGTTTCCTGTGCCGCTCTCGTGCTGCCTTCAACAATCGGATTGATAAATTCCAAGTGGCTCGGGTTGTTTGCTAACGTAATGCGCGCTGATTTTGTTTCAGCGTCTTGAAGCTCCCGATTCGCCCCCAGATGGTATTTGACATCCCCTGTCCATCCGTAGCTGATTCCGATTGATCCCTCAGACGGGACAAGATCTTTGTTCGGCGCATGCTGGAATTCGGAGAAAATAATTTCATACGGTTTGCCGAGCACGTGAGCCAATACATTCAGGCGCCCCCTGTGTGCCATCCCGATGTTGACACTCGTCGTGCCAGATTTGACAGATTGTGCAATAATGTCATCAAGCACTGGAACAAGTGCGTCCAGCCCCTCGATGGAAAAGCGCTTCTGCCCTACGAATGTGCGGTGCAAAAACTGCTCGAAGCCCTCTACTTCTGTCAGTCTTTCCAGAACAGCCGACAGCTTTTCAGATGAGTTCTTCTGGAACAGCTCGCCGGATTCAATCATCTTTGTCAGCCACTCGCGCTCTTTGAAGTCATGCACATGGTCAAATTCAAATGAGATGGTTCTTTTATACGTATTTCGTAAATACTGAATGGCTTCTAAACCGTTCGTAATGTTTTTAGGAGCGTCTTTGCAAATCACTGACGCAGGTATTGCTTTTATTTCTTCTTCAGTTAGCCCGTAATCGGATAGTGGAAAGAGTTCGCTCTTTTTCCCATCCTTTCTGAGCGGATTGACGGAAGCGTTTAAATGGCCATAGGTTCGGATATCTTCTGCAAGTCTGACTGCGGATGCGATCTTTTGTATCAGATCGGCTGTAACACGTCCCTTTTCTTTTGTTCCCGAGGCCTCTTTTATATCGCTTGGCGGAGCACCGAGCTCGTCGAACATTTCCTTTAGATCCGGATCAATGCTGTTCGGATCCTGGGTATACTGATCGTAAAGCTCCAGCGCATAGCCGAGGTTCGGACCGTAAAAATCTTCCCAATTCATTCGTTGTTTCATACTATTTTGAAACATTTGAATATTACCCCCAACTTAAATAATCAAGTGATTGATTCACTATCTTGAAATAACTTTCGAACGCTGTGTCCAAAATTATGTAATAAAAACGCTTCCAACGATATTTTACCACTGTTTGCAATTTGA
>NZ_JAVAXX010000208.1:0-11759 GCF_042709275.1 Bacillus sp. LR_5
TCTTCAGCGCCGATGGTAGTCGGGGGTTTCCCCCTGTGAGAGTAGGACGCCGCCAAGCAAGGTAAAACCCAGCTCATTGAGCTGGGTTTTTTGTTTATCAAAAATGAAGAAGAAATTGTAAAGCGTATTTTGGGAATTTGTTTTCTGTCACTAATAAAAACTGCTGAATTAGCACGTAATCATCACTTATATGCTGCGTTAACAACTCATACCACCATTCTGTCTCATACCTCGCAATCATCCCTATGTTGTACAAAATTAAATAGTGAATTGCCATTTCTGGAAGTCTCAGAAATTGTTCCCTTTGAGAAGGGATAAAATATTGGTTCTTACCCATGTCATACAACAAGCTGATTGATGTCCATGGCTTCGTGTCTTGCGGTGAAATTTCAAACAGCAGCTCGTGTTCATTTTTTCTTTCAAAAGACCATTGAAAATGATGGGACATATATTCGGCAAATCTTGAATCAGACATTTTATAATTGATCACCACATCCTCTGGTACAGAAATCCTGTCCCTTTCCTTCTCGACTTTTGTCATAAAACGTTCTTTCTGCTGAAAATAAAAAGTATCACTTAGTTCTGGAATCGCCATTAATAATTTTTTCATGGTATACCGTTCATCTACTATATCCGATTGTCCGAATAAGTGTTTCATGAAATGTATGCATAGGCCGTTCCGTTGTATTTTCACTTCATCATCGCTAAAACAATAATTCTGTTTCTTTCGTTTTCTTGTTGTTACGCCATGTGCCAGTACTGATGTATGGCTTGGATAATGAGGATCCCGTGTTATGAGGCATGCTTTGATAAGCTGAGCCATTCCGTAAAATAAAAGAATCGGTTTGATTTCTAAAGGGGAATATGAAGCTTGTTTATAAAACGATTCGGCATGCTTTAAGAAATAAATAAACCGTTCACTGTTTTTAAAAGAGTTCTTTTTCGCATCGTCAATACCGTTTAAGGTATAAACCTTTTCTAGAAATTTCTGGGTTGATTCAACGGAATAAAATAGCGCTAAGTCTTTCCACTCATGATATGTCATATGTATTTCTTTATCCTTTCCGTTATCTAAATATTTCAACTCTTTCTCGCTTCCTTGACATGCTCTTGGCTAGTTGATAATCTACATATAATATTTTGCCGAAAAGAGGGGGATTTACTAATGTGGGAAAGTAAATTTTCAAAAGAAGGCTTAACGTTCGACGATGTGCTGCTTGTGCCAGCCAAGTCAGAGGTACTTCCGCGTGATGTGGATTTATCTGTAGAACTTACAAAAACGTTAAAGCTGAATATTCCTGTCATCAGCGCAGGTATGGACACTGTAACAGAATCAGCAATGGCAATTGCAATGGCTAGACAGGGCGGCTTGGGCATCATTCATAAAAATATGTCCATTGAACAGCAGGCTGAACAAGTTGATAAAGTAAAGCGTTCTGAGCGCGGCGTTATCACAAATCCCTTCTTTTTAACTCCTGATCACCAAGTATTTGATGCGGAGCACTTGATGGGGAAATACAGAATTTCTGGTGTTCCGATTGTAGATAACGAAGAAGACCAAAAGCTTGTCGGAATTATAACAAACCGTGATCTTCGTTTTATTTCTGACTACTCAATGAAAATAAGCGATGTCATGACGAAAGAAGAGCTTGTTACTGCACCTGTAGGAACCACTCTTGATGAAGCTGAAAAGATTTTGCAGAAACATAAAATTGAAAAGCTTCCTCTCGTTGATGACCAGAATAAATTAAAAGGTCTTATCACAATCAAAGACATTGAAAAAGTCATTGAGTTCCCGAACTCATCTAAAGACATTCACGGCCGTCTGATCGTTGGCGCGGCAGTTGGCGTAACTGGCGACACAATGACTCGCGTCAAAAAGCTTGTTGAAGCCAATGTCGATGTTATTGTTATTGATACAGCTCACGGACATTCTCAAGGCGTATTAAACACAGTAACAAAAATCCGTGAAACATATCCTGAATTAAACATTATTGCTGGGAACGTGGCAACAGCTGAAGCGACAAGAGCTCTTATCGAAGCTGGAGTAGACGTTGTCAAAGTTGGAATCGGACCTGGTTCAATTTGTACTACACGCGTTGTAGCAGGTGTCGGTGTTCCGCAAATCACAGCGATTTATGATTGTGCGACTGAAGCAAGAAAACACGGCAAGACAATCATCGCCGACGGCGGAATTAAATTCTCTGGCGATATTACTAAAGCATTGGCAGCCGGCGGACATGCTGTTATGCTCGGAAGCTTGCTTGCAGGCACGTCAGAAAGCCCTGGTGAAACTGAAATCTACCAAGGCAGAAGATTTAAAGTATACCGCGGTATGGGGTCAGTTGCTGCAATGGAAAAAGGAAGTAAAGACCGTTACTTCCAAGAAGAAAACAAAAAATTTGTTCCTGAAGGAATTGAAGGACGCACACCTTACAAAGGACCAGTTGAAGAAACAGTTTATCAGCTAGTCGGCGGTCTTCGTTCTGGTATGGGATATTGCGGATCCAAAGATCTTCACGCTTTAAGAGAAGAAGCCCAGTTCATTCGCATGACTGGCGCGGGACTTCGTGAAAGTCATCCGCATGACGTACAGATTACAAAAGAATCTCCGAACTATACAATTTCATAATAAATTGTTACAAATTAAAAACATTTGACAGGGTCTCTGACTCTGTCTATTTTTTTTATACTGATTATGATAAAATTTATACTGTTGTGCATTGAAAATGTCCTTAACGGCTTAATTATAGATGAAGAATATGAAATACGGAGGTCGTACGATTGAACATCAAGAAATGTAAACAGCTATTGATGTCATTGGTTGTGTTAACACTAGCTGTCACTTGTCTGGCTCCAATGTCAAAAGCAAAAGCAGCCAGCGATCCAATTGATATCAATGCATCTGCTGCTATTATGATCGAAGCTTCTTCAGGTAAAATTCTATACAGTAAAAATGCAGATAAGAGACTGCCAATTGCCAGTATGACAAAAATGATGACAGAGTATCTGTTATTAGAAGCAATTGATCAGGGTAAAGTGAAATGGGATCAAACCTATACGCCTGATGACTATGTGTATGAGATTTCCCAAGATAACAGCTTATCAAACGTTCCTCTTCGGAAAGACGGGAAATACACAGTAAAAGAATTATACCAAGCTACAGCAATTTACTCTGCAAATGCTGCTGCTATTGCGATAGCAGAAGTCGTTGCGGGTTCTGAAACTAAGTTTGTTGAGAAAATGAATGCAAAAGCAAAAGAACTAGGCTTAACAGATTACAAATTTGTTAACGCAACAGGTCTTGAAAACAAAGATCTTCACGGGCATCAGCCTGAGGGGACAAGCGTAGATGAAGAAAGTGAAGTTTCTGCTAAGGACATGGCGATTCTTGCGGATCACTTGATTACTGACTACCCTGAGATTCTGGAGACTTCCAGTATCGCCAAAACGAAGTTCAGAAAAGGCACTGATGATGAAATGGACATGCCGAACTGGAACTTTATGCTGAAAGGGCTTGTCAGCGAGTATAAAAAAGCGACTGTAGACGGACTGAAAACAGGTTCTACTGACTCTGCCGGTTCATGCTTTACAGGAACAGCTGAACTCAATGGAATGCGTGTTATTACTGTTGTATTAAACGCAAAAGGCAATCTACATACAGGCCGTTTCGATGAAACGAAAAAAATGTTCGATTATGCTTTCGACAATTTCTCCATGAAAGAAATTTATGCTGAAGGCGATCAAGTAAAAGGCCATAAAACAATTTCAGTTGATAAGGGTAAAGAGAAAGAAGTAGGCATTGTGACAAACAAAGCGTTCTCTCTTCCTGTCAAAAATGGCGAAGAAAAGAATTACAAAGCGAAGGTCACACTAAATAAAGAGACCTTGACTGCTCCTGTGAAAAAAGGAACCAAGGTTGGGAAACTGACTGCGGAATATACAGGCGATGAAAAGGATTACGGATTCCTTAACAGCAATCTTGCTGGCGTAGACCTTGTTACAAAAGAAAATGTAGAAAAAGCAAACTGGTTTGTTTTGACAATGCGCAGTATTGGCGGATTTTTCGCCGGCATTTGGGGAAGCATTGTTGATACGGTAACCGGCTGGTTTTAATCAAATGAAAGAGCTCTGATGTATGTTAGGGCTCTTTCGTTTAATATACAGAAAAAACCCAATTTTTAAGAAAAAATGATTTTCAAAGCGCTAAAAACCGAATAAAATAATATATATCCATATGAATTATTGGATTTCTAGGATACAATAAGGATTAGAAATTATACAATTATACCTTGATTAGGGGGACCAAGAAATGGCTCAAACAGGTACTGAACGTGTAAAACGCGGAATGGCAGAAATGCAAAAAGGCGGCGTCATTATGGACGTCATCAATGCGGAACAAGCGAAAATTGCTGAAGAGGCTGGAGCTGTAGCTGTAATGGCGCTAGAGCGTGTACCAGCTGATATTCGCGCGGCTGGAGGAGTTGCCCGTATGGCTGACCCTACAATCGTGGAAGAAGTAATGAATGCAGTATCTATCCCAGTAATGGCAAAAGCGCGTATCGGACATATTGTTGAAGCGCGGGTGCTTGAAGCTATGGGTGTTGACTATATTGATGAAAGTGAAGTTCTGACTCCGGCTGACGAAGAATTTCATTTAAATAAAAATGAATACACAGTTCCTTTCGTTTGCGGCTGCCGTGATCTTGGTGAAGCAACACGCCGTATTGCTGAAGGCGCTTCTATGCTTCGTACGAAAGGTGAGCCTGGAACAGGGAATATCGTTGAGGCTGTTCGCCATATGCGCAAAGTAAACGCTCAAGTGCGCAAAGTAGTTGCGATGAGTGAGGATGAACTCATGACAGAAGCGAAAAACTTAGGTGCTCCTTACGAACTTCTTCTTCAAATTAAAAAAGATGGCAAGCTTCCTGTCGTTAACTTTGCCGCTGGCGGCGTAGCCACTCCTGCTGATGCTGCTCTCATGATGCAGCTTGGTGCTGACGGAGTATTTGTTGGTTCTGGTATTTTCAAATCAGACAACCCTGCTAAGTTTGCGAAAGCAATTGTGGAAGCTACAACTCACTACACTGATTACAAATTGATCGCTGAGCTTTCAAAAGAGCTTGGTACTGCAATGAAAGGGATTGAAATCTCAAACTTACTTCCAGAACAGCGTATGCAAGAACGCGGCTGGTAAGAATATAGGAGCGCTGCTGACATGTTAACAATAGGAGTACTAGGACTTCAAGGAGCAGTTAGAGAGCATATCCATGCAATTGAAGCATGCGGTGCGGCTGGTCTTGTCGTTAAACGCCCTGAGCAGCTGAACGAAATTGACGGACTGATTTTACCTGGCGGTGAGAGCACGACGATGCGCCGTTTGATTGATACGTATCAATTCATGGAGCCGCTTCGTAATTTTGCTGCTCAGGGAAAACCGATGTTCGGGACATGCGCCGGATTAATTATATTAGCAAAAGAAATTGCTGGTTCAGATAATCCTCATTTAGGTCTGCTGAATGTGGTTGTTGAGCGTAATTCGTTTGGCCGGCAGGTTGACAGCTTTGAAGCTGATTTAACAATCAAAGGCCTGGACGAGCCTTTTACAGGGGTATTCATCCGCGCGCCGCATATTTTAGAAGCTGGTGAAAATGTGGAGGTTCTTTCGAAGCATAATGGTCGTATTGTAGCTGCTAAACAGGATCAATTCCTGGGCTGCTCGTTCCATCCGGAGCTGACAGAAGATCACCGAGTGACACAGCTGTTTGTTCAAATGGTTGAGGAATACAAGCAGAAAGCACTTGTATAAAACAGTTGAAAGCTGTGGAAACTTATAGTACATTATAAGCACAAATAAAGATCGAAAAGCGTTGATAGGAACTAGTAAGAAGCCTCTCTTTCTAAGAGAGCCGATGGTTGGTGCGAATCGGTGAAAGATGCTGTCTGAATCCATCCTTGAGCGAAATGCTGAAACAAGTAGGCATTTACGGGATAACCGTTATGTGTGAAAGTGGAAAACGAGTCTTTGGCTTGTTTTCAATCAGGGTGGCAACGCGAGAGCTCTCGTCCCTTTATGGGGATGAGGGCTCTTTTTATTTTCGACAAATCAATAAAAAAGGAGTGTTTCGCATGCTTGATACAAAAATGCTGAGAGCAAATTTTCAAGAAATTAAAGCAAAGCTTGTACACAAAGGCGAAGACTTAACTGATTTTGATAAGTTTGAGGCGCTGGACGATAGACGAAGAGAGCTTATCGGCAAGGTTGAAGAGTTAAAAGGAAAACGGAATGAAGTATCTCAGCAGGTTGCTGTACTGAAACGTGAGAAAAAAGACGCGGATCACATTATTAAAGAAATGCGTGAAGTCGGCGAGGAAATTAAAACACTTGATGAAGAATTAAGATCAGTGGAATCTGAGCTTGATACCATTCTTCTTTCAATCCCAAACATTCCGCATGAGTCTGTCCCTGTCGGTGAAACAGAAGACGACAACATAGAAGTGCGTAAATGGGGCGAAAAGCCTTCATTTGCTTACGAGCCGAAGCCGCACTGGGATATTGCAGATGAGCTGGGTATTCTAGATTTTGAACGTGCTGCAAAAGTAACAGGAAGCCGTTTCGTGTTCTATAAAGGTTTAGGTGCTCGTCTGGAGCGTGCGCTTTATAACTTTATGCTTGATCTTCATGTAGATGAGTATAACTATACTGAAGTGATTCCGCCTTATATGGTAAACCGCGCAAGCATGACGGGAACGGGTCAGCTTCCTAAATTCGAAGAGGATGCGTTTAAAATCAGAGAAGAAGATTACTTCTTAATTCCGACTGCGGAAGTCCCGATTACAAACATGCATCGCGATGAAATCCTTTCAGGTGACAGTCTGCCGATTAACTATGCGGCATTCAGTGCTTGCTTCCGTTCTGAAGCTGGTTCAGCAGGGCGTGATACACGCGGATTGATCCGTCAGCACCAATTTAATAAAGTTGAGCTTGTGAAGTTTGTGAAGCCTGAAGATTCTTATGAAGAATTAGAGAAGCTTACAAACCAAGCAGAACGAGTTCTCCAGCTGCTTGAGCTCCCATATCGTGTCATGAGCATGTGTACGGGTGATCTAGGCTTTACGGCTGCGAAAAAATACGATATCGAAGTTTGGATTCCAAGCCAAGACACATATCGTGAAATTTCTTCTTGCAGCAACTTCGAAGCGTTCCAAGCAAGACGTGCGAACATTCGTTTTAGACGTGAAGCGAAAGGCAAGCCTGAGCATGTACACACACTGAACGGGTCAGGTCTGGCGGTTGGAAGAACAGTAGCCGCTATCTTAGAAAATTATCAGCAGGAAGACGGAAGCGTTGTAATTCCAAAAGTGCTTCGCCCTTATATGGGGAATAAAGAAGTAATAAAACCATAAAATTGTGAAAAGGTGTACCTGATAAGGTGCGCCTTTTTGCCTGAGTAAACACGATATTTTTATAAAAACAAAAAAGTTTTTAAAAATGCTTGACCATATAAGAACATTCATGATATAGTAAGTCTTGTCGATACGGAGGAATACCCAAGTCCGGCTGAAGGGATCGGTCTTGAAAACCGACAGGGGTGTCAAAGCCCGCGGGGGTTCGAATCCCTCTTCCTCCGCCATATTGATTTTAATTCTAATGAAACACAAGCATATATTGGAGATTGTTTTGTCCGTTGCATTCGATGCAACGGATTTTTTATTATAAAGAAAAAGTGAATCTCAGCTGAGATTCACTTTTTTTGATTTTCATGAATAACTGAAGCGATTTGATCTACAATATTTTCAATCGAGCTTTCGTCATTCAGCAGATCATAATCCTCAATACGGAGTTTTAAAACAGGGCAGGCATTAAAACCGCTTATCCAGTTTTCATAGCGTGTATGCATTTCTTCCCAATAAGACCTGCTTGTCTGAAGCTCCATTTCACGGCCTCGTTCTTCAATCCGGTTTAAAATGTTCTCCAGATCTCCTTCTAAATAGATCAATACATCTGGGTGTGGGAAATACGGTGTCATGACCATTGCTTCGAAAAGGCTTGTGTAAGTTTTATAATCAATCTTTGACATTGTCCCTTTGTCAGCATGCATTTTTGCAAAAATTCCTGTGTCTTCATAAATTGAACGATCCTGTACAAATCCTCCGCCGGCTTCAAAAATCGTTTTCTGTTCTTTGAATCGTTCAGCTAAGAAATAGATTTGCAGGTGAAAGCTCCAACGTTCAAAATCATGATAGAACTTTTCTAAGTATGGATTATGATCGACTTCCTCCAGAGAGGTTTTAAATCCAAGCCTTTTAGCCAAAGCTTTTGTTAAAGTCGATTTTCCGACACCTACTGTTCCTGCTACTGTGATAATTGAATTCTTCGGGATATGATGTTCCTTCATACGATAAGCTCCTTTACATGGGCGGCAATGCGTTCAAAGTCGCTCTTATTCAAAACGAAATCCTTTGAATCACCATCTATAGTTAGCACTGTAAGTTCAGGATCGGCTTCCTGCAACTGTTTGATGGCGACTTCATAATCTGCGATCAGCTGCTCCAAATAGCTTGTTTCAATTTTTTTCTCAAAGGGGCGTCCGCGTTTTTCAATGCGGTGTAACAATGTGGGCAGACTAGCCTTTATGTAAATGATGAAATTTGGTTTTGGCAGATCATCCGTTAGCAGGTGATAAATCTTTTTATATTTTTCCAGCTGACGCTGAGACAGGGTGCGTTCTGCAAAAATCACATTTTTATAAATGTGATAATCAGCTATCACAGGTTGTCCCTTTTTTAAAAAGTGATCGCTGGTGTCTTCAAGCTGTTTGTATCTGTGACAAAGAAAAAACATTTCAAGCTGGAAGCTCCATTCCTCTATATTGTCATAAAACTTATCAAGGTATGGGTTGTCCTCAACAATCTCACTAATCATAGGGAATTCAAACTCTTGTGAGAGCATTGTCGCGAGGGTTGTTTTTCCTGCCCCGATAGGACCTTCTATTGCAATAAAAGGGGCTGTATTCATCGGAATCCTCCTTATTTCTGAAAAACGTTCGTCAGTTACCGACCTTCATATTGTATCACAACCCTTGGGTGCCCCCATGAAAAAAAGACGTTTCCAAATTATCGAAACGTCTTTTTGACAATATTAAATTGATCAGAAAGCAGCAGCCAGTTTTGCGGGAAGGAAAGACCCAGCTTCCAATAGCTGATGCCTCTTAAATTCAGCTCTTTAATCAGATTGAATTTTGCTTGGATCGAGCGGGCATCCTCGAACCATACCTCGTGCCTTCTGTTTTGAGCATCAGTATAGCGGAAGAAAGGCGCTTGAGCTGTTTGGTCATACTGAATGGTTGCATTGTTTTGATCGGCAATGACAAGGGCTTGCTGAGGGCTTATTGCTCTTGCCGGGGTTCCCCCTGCTGTATATGGAAGCGTCCAATCATACCCATATAAATTCTGGCCCATGACAATTTTATTCGCAGGCATTTCAGTCAAAGCATATTCTATGACATCCCGAACAGGCCCAATTGGCGAAACGGCTTGAGCCGGCCCGCCGCTATAGCCCCATTCATATGTCATGAGAACAACAAAGTCGACAATTTGGCCATGGGCTCTGTAATCATGGGCTTCGTACCATCTGCCCTGCTGTGTTGCGCTTGTTTTAGGGGCAAGCGCTGTAGAAATTTCTAGGCCTTCTCGATGGAAAAGATCCCTTGCTTCGCGCAGAAATTGATTATAGGCTTCTCTATCCTGAGGCCGCAAATATTCAAAGTCAAAATGAATATCAAAGAAACCATATCTTCTGGCATTCTCGACTATTTCATTCAAAAGTCTTCTTTTTACAGCATCGTCGTTCAAAAGGATTCGGCCGAGTTCATCGCTGAATGCCTGGTTTTCTAGGTTCGTTATAATCATCATCAATGCCGTGTTTTGATTCTCTGCAATGCTTCTTAAATTCGTTAAAGGCGGTGCGACTAAGGTTCCGTCCCGCTGTGCCTGGAAACTGAATGCGCCAAGGTACGTTAAGTAGGGCGACGCTTCTCTGGCCGCCTGCTGGAGATTTTCGCTGACTTGATTTCCGCGGGGCTCCAAATAAGCATTTGATTCGATGTCTCGTTTAGGAACCGGAGGGATGTATAAGCGGAAACCAATCTGCAGTACGGTATTTAACTGGATTCGGTTAACCCTGGCAAGCTCGGCTGCTGTTGTATTGAACCGCCGTGCGATGGATGTCAGGGTATCACCTTGTTGAACATCATAGAACTGGCCGGCTATTGGAATGACAATGGTTTGTCCGACAACAAGGCTGTCGGGATTCGGTATTTCATTCGTTTCTGTGATTTCATTTACAGTTGTTCTGTATTGTGAAGCGATAGCAGAAAGAGTGTCGCCTTGTTTCACCACATAAATTTGAATGAAAAACGCCTCCTTTCATATCGCTATCAATGTATGAAAGAAAAGCGCTGATCATGTTTATTTTTCTGTAATTTGTTTCTCCGTCGTAATTTCCGCGAGAAGAACATTCTCCATCATGGTTAAGGCAAATTCGTTGTCTGCGTCACGATTTGAGGCAATGCAGTCCTTAGGAATCGTAATGCTGTATTCCCTCATGTAAGCGTCATTAGCGGTAAACAGCACGCATATGTTACCGGCTATACCTGTTAAAATAATATGCTTCACCTGCAATTCGGTAAGGAGAGTGTGAAGGGCAGTTTCGTAAAAGGCGGAATGCTTCGGTTTGATTAAAAAATAGTCAGCATCTTTCGGCGCTATTTGTCTGATGATATTCTTGCTTCTTTCATTCGTGCATTCTTGCTGAATATTTTTAATATCAGCTTGCCAAAGTCCGTAATGATCATTAATGTAAATAATCGGCCAGTCATTTTGTCTCGCATGCTCCTTTAATGATAAAATGTGAGGAACGATTTTTTCTGTTTTTTTAGCGAGGCTTTCTCCCATATCGAATTCAAAATTATTGATCATGTCTACAATGAGAAGAGCTGTGTCTGCTTTGGACAATTAACAGTCTCCTTTCCGTTTCAGTTATAGTTAATATGTAGCCTTTTTAGGCAATGAAAAAACTTTGAAAAGAGAGCTTATTCTTATGACACAAGATGAACTTTATATGAAAGAAGCAATTAAAGAGGCGAAAAAAGCTGAAGAGAAAGGTGAAGTGCCAATCGGCGCCGTGCTTGTCGTTAACGATGAAATCATAGCGCGTGCACATAATTTAAGAGAGACGGAGCAGCGGTCAATCGCTCATGCGGAAATGCTTGTGATTGATGAAGCGTGTAAGGCGCTGGGAACGTGGCGGCTGGAGGGTGCAACTCTTTATGTGACACTTGAGCCTTGTCCGATGTGTGCCGGTGCCGTTGTGCTTTCGCGAGTGGAAAAAGTGGTATTTGGTGCATTTGATCCTAAAGGCGGCTGTTCAGGCACGCTTATGAACCTTTTGCAGGAAGAGCGCTTTAACCACCAGGCTGAAGTGGTGAGCGGAGTGCTTGAGGAGGAATGCGGAGGAATGCTCAGTTCATTTTTTAGAGAACTGCGAAAAAAGAAGAAAGCCTTCAGGAAAAACTTGTCTGAGTAGTCCGGTTGCAATTTTTAGGGGGAAACGATATACTTATGTATGCATCATAATAGATGCGATATAAAATTTGATATTTATTTTGCCGTGCTAAGCGGGGAGGTAGCGGTGCCCTGTACCTGCAATCCGCTCTAGCGGGGCCGAATCCCTTCTCGAGGTTCGTTTACTTTAAGGT
>NZ_JAVAXX010000209.1:0-11734 GCF_042709275.1 Bacillus sp. LR_5
ATTTGAAATTGGCACATTACTTTTAAGAGTTATTACAGGTATTATCTTTTTTGTTCACGGTTTATCAAAGTTTCAGGGAATGGAGGGCACCATCCAATTTTTCGGCAGCATAGGCCTTCCAAGCTTTATGGCGTATGTCATCGCAGCGATTGAACTGATTGGCGGAGTGCTTGTCTTCTTCGGATTGGCTACACGTATTGTCGGTGTACTGTTCGCTCTTACACTGATCGGCGCCATCATCACTGTTAAGCTGAAAGCGCCATTCATGGGCAATGCAGAATTTGATTACCTTCTGCTTTTGACATCCATTCACCTGGCGCTTACTGGAAGTCGATTCCTGGCGCTGGACCCATTTGTGTTTAAAGGAAAAAAGAACGGAAACGTTTCAGCATAAGAAAAGAGGCATGCAGCATGACCAGCATTCATGAGGATACACACATTGGCTATGCCAAACTCACAATTCGCAGTCTGGAGCGTTCGCTTCAGTTCTACTGTAACGTCATCGGTTTTCAAGTCTTAAAAAAGACGGATCGCCAAGCGGAATTAACGGCTGACGGGAAACGCGTACTGCTTATTCTTGAAGAAAATCCGAGCGCTGTCGTCTTGCCTGAACGGTCTGTGACAGGCCTTTATCACTTTGCGATTCTTCTTCCGGACAGGAAAGAACTTGGGATCGCGCTCGCCCGCCTGATTGAACACGGCATTGCTATCGGACATGGAGACCATGCTGTCAGCGAAGCGCTCTACCTGTCTGATCCTGACGGAAACGGCATTGAAATGTACGCTGACCGCCCCCGCAGCACGTGGCAGCGTGATCGGGAAGGAAACTACGTCATGACGACAACCGCTGTTGACATTGAGGGCCTTCTGGAAGAGGCAGGAGATGAGCGGAAAACATCGCTTCCGACCGATACAATCATCGGACACATTCATCTGCATGTCAGTGATTTGAAAGAAGCAAAGGCGTTTTATACAGATGTACTGGGCTTTGACATTGTCGGAAACTATGCGGGCATGTCCGCCCTCTTCGTTTCAGCCGGGGGGTACCACCATCATATCGGCTTAAACATTTGGGCGGGAAGAAATGCGCCGCCTAAACCGACAAATGCCAGCGGACTAGATTATTACACTGTTGTCCTGCCTCACCAAGAGGAGCTGGATTTGGTGGCAAACCGAGTCAAACATGCCGGGTATTCGATTGAAGAGACGGAAAACAGCTTTCGTGTGAAAGACCCTGTTTCCGGCGCCTATATTACATTTGTGATTTAACTGCAATCCCCTTGCCGAAATAACGGCAGGGGGATTTTTTATTTTCCAGAAACTCCTGTCAAAAATGCCCTGAGGCAGGTATGATAAGAAGGGAATTGGGTATCGGGAGTGATGAGCGTGAAAGCTCTTTTTTTTACGAGAATGTTCACCTTGATGGTGAGCTGTTTAATGTATCTGTCCATTGTGAAAGAGGATAACTGGTTTGGATATGTATTTATAGCAGCAGGTGCTGCCATGTATGCAGCCAATCATGTTTTGCTGACAAAAGAGACAAATGCCATCTGGTTCTGCCTGATTGATATTGCAATCGGCTTTTCGTTCGGATTTATCTTTCCCGGCACAGGTTTGTTCATTATTATGCTTTGTCCGGTTGCGGTCGCCTTTTTTCTGCGGGGGTTTCCTAAAAGAACAGCATGGTCTGTCTTATGTCTTTCCTCTATTTTATTTTTGACCGTCCTCATCCGTACATATGCGATGTTCGGCAATGAATTTGTCATTGATCATTTGACTAGCATGACATTCGTTGTCTTCTGCGGTGTCGTGGGCAAATTAATCCGCAAGCTGTTGGATGCGCAGGATACGGCAAAACAGCAGTTTCAGGAACTGACGGAGTCCCATCTGGCGCTGTCTGCTGCACATCAGGAGCTCCATTTATATGCGAAGCAGGTTGAAGAGCTGACTGCCATTTACGAGCGGAACAGAATGGCGCGGGAAATCCATGATACAGTGGGGCATAAAATGACGGCCCTTCTCGTCCAGCTGCAGCTTTTGCGTGAATGGCAAAAAAGAGACAGCCAAAAAGCGGATGAGACAGTAGGTGTCTGTGAAACACTTGCCCGTGAAGCGCTTGATGATGTCCGCTTATCAGTACGCACTCTGCAAACTGAAAACGATCCTTCGCTAATCGAATCGCTGAAACAGCTGACAGAGGACTTTTGCAAAAATGCAGGAGTCACAACAGAATTTGCGGTCAGCGGTGATCCTGCAATCATCCCGCTGTCTCTCCATCCGACCCTGATCAGAACGGTGCAGGAAGCACTGACCAATGCCAAACGGCACGGCGGCGCCGCAGCCTGTTCGATACAGCTTGCCTGCACAACGGACAGCATCAGCCTTGTCATTAAGGATGACGGCAAAGGCAATCCCGAGGCAGCACTTGGTTTTGGTCTCTTGAATATGAAAAAGCGGGCAGCGGAACATGGCGGAATGATCCGCTTTGAAAGCGAACAGGATCAAGGATTTACTGTGAATGCAGAATTTTCACTTGCCAATAAAAAATGGAGCTTCAGGCCCGTACAGCAAAAGGAGAGTTTATCATGATTAAGATCATCATTACCGACGATCAGGATATCGTCAGAGAAGGGCTGGCATCCCTGCTCCAGCTCAGAGAAGAGCTCGATGTGATCGCAACGGCGCGAAACGGACAGGAAGCCTTCGAAAAGGCGAAAGAGCTGGAGCCGGATATCGTGTTAATGGACATCCGCATGCCGGTTTCCAACGGGGTGGAGGGAACAAAATTAATCACAAGCTCGCTGCCCGGCGTAAAGGTTTTGATGTTGACAACCTTTAAGGATTCAGCGCTGATTGCTGAAGCGCTTGAAGAAGGAGCAAGCGGGTATCTGCTGAAGGATATGTCGGCAGATACGATTGTAAAAGCAGTGATGACAGTTCATTCTGGCGGAATGGTGCTTCCGCCGGAATTGACTGCCCAAATGCTGAATGAATGGAAGCGTGAAAAACAGCTGAAAGGAATAAATGAGATAGAAAAACCTAACGAGCTGCTCGACCTGACCGAGCGCGAAATTGAAGTTCTGGCTGAGCTGGGGTACGGGCTGAATAACAAAGAAATTGCCGAAAAGCTTTTCATTACAGAAGGCACAGTCAAAAACCACGTTTCAAATATCATCAGCAAGCTGGCTGTCAGGGACAGAACCCAAGCCGCCATTTACTCGGTCAGATATGGTATATCTGTCTTTTGACATATGACGTTTTGCATATACGCTTCTCTGAAAAGGCCTTTTACAGGCCTTTTTTTCATGCCCTATGTTCTATCTGCCGCTACATGCCGCACGCCTTTCTTTCTTCTACAATGGCAATGGATCAAAAAAAGGAGTGAAACGACTTGCTGCAAGCAGAAAACATCAAAAAGGCATATGGAAAAAAAACAATCGTGAAAGGCATTTCTTTTTCCCTTCAAAAGGGGGAGTCGTTCGGTCTGCTCGGGCCAAACGGTGCGGGGAAGTCCACAACCATCTCGATGATTTCCGGCCTTGTGCCGCATGACAGCGGGAACATCACGGTGGGCGGCTATGTTATCGGAAAAGAAACGGCCAAAGCGAAACAAAAAATCGGCATTGTTCCGCAGGAAATTGCATTATATCCGACGCTGACGGCTCATGAGAATCTTATGTTTTGGGGGAAAATGTACGGACTTACGCACGGTGAGGCCAAAAAAAGAGCGGCTGAGGTCCTTGAATATGTCGGTCTGACTGAGCGGGCTAAAGATAAGATTGAAACATTCTCCGGGGGGATGAAACGAAGAATCAACATCGGTGCGGCTTTAATGCATAAGCCCGAGCTGCTGATTATGGATGAACCGACTGTCGGTATTGACCCTCAATCGAGAAATCACATTTTAGAAACGGTCAAACAGCTCAACGAAACGGGCATGACAGTGATCTATACGAGTCATTACATGGAAGAAGTTGAGTTTTTATGCGACCGGATCGGGATAATTGATCAGGGGGAAATGATTGCGATTGGCACAAAAACTGATTTGTGCAGCCGCCTTGGAGGCGATACCATCATTCAGCTCACGGTCAGCGGGATCAATGAAGCCTTTCTTTTGGCGATCCGATCTCTGGCCCATGTGAATGATGTAACAGTCCAGGAGTCAGAGCTCAAAATCGACATTTCTGCGGCTCATCATGAGAAAGTCGTCACCAGTCTGCTTGCTGAAGCTGCTGCTCATCATATAAACCTGCTGTCCCTTCAGGTGCAGGAACCGAATCTGGAGCGCCTGTTTCTGAATCTGACCGGCCGCACGTTGCGGGATTAGGAGGGACGGCTATGAAAAAAAGCATATGGATCGCATGGAAAGATGTCAAAATCAGAATCACGGACAGAAAAGGGTTTATGATGCTTATCCTAATGCCGCTGATCCTAACGTGTATTTTAGGGGCGGCGCTCGGATCAGTTGTTGACGGAGGCAGCCGGATTGATGATATCAAAGTCGGCTACATTCAATCAGACCAGTCAGATACAGCAAACATGTTTACAAAAGATGTTCTCAAAAAAATGAAGTCGATAAAGGTCACAAAAGTCGGCAGCAAAGACAAGATGAAAAAACTGATTGATGAAAAGAAAATCGATGTAGGCATCGTTATCCCGAACCATTGGGAAGCCGGCAAAACCTCAGCTGTTGTTAATGCCGCTCCTGATCAAACATTGAAAAGTTCCATCATCGAAACAGCTGCCAGCTCTTTTATAGAGCAATATAAAGCGGTAAAGGAAGCCGCGTCAGCCTCAATGGACTACATCAGCAAAACGGAAGCTGTACAGCAAGGAAAACTTGACCCTGCACAGTTTGCAGAAAAGCTGGCAAAGACGCTAGAAAAAGAAACAGGTGACAAGCTTACTATTGCGGAAAAATCTGTCGGCAGCAAAGCCGTTACCAGTTTTCAATACTATTCGGCTGCAATGCTTTGCATGTTTATGCTGTTTCATATCACAGTCGGGGCGAAATCGTTTTTACAGGAAAAGGATACGGAGACGCTTGCCAGAATGCTGATGACGCCTGCGCAAAAATCCGTCATTCTCTTCGGAAAATGGCTTGGGACGTATCTGTTTGCCATCATACAATTTTTCATATTTCTGATCGTCACAATCAATGTATTTGGTGTGGACTGGGGCGGCAATTTGCTGTTTGTGAGTGTACTCGGGCTTTCTTACGCCGCAGCTGTATCTGGTATTTCAATGCTGCTTGCGTCGTGCATCAGCGATATGAAATCTGCAGATGCGATAGGCGGCTTCGGCATTCAATTGCTTGCGGTTCTGGGCGGGTCCATGCTGCCGCTGTACCAATTTCCGGACATCTTGCAGTCTGTATCCAAAGCGGTGCCAAATCGCTGGGCGCTTGACGGCTTTCTTTCTTTAATGGAAGGGGGAGGCTGGGCTGACCTTCAAAAGCCTGTGCTTCTTTTTGCGGCGATCGGTCTTTGTTCACTTGTAATTGGTATCAGACGGCTTCATACAAGATAAGGAGGTACAAAAGGTGAAAAAAATCATAGCCATTTGCGGCATTGAGCTTTCTCTCATTTTTAAGAAGCCGCAGAACTATTTGATCATGTTTGCTGCCCCGCTTTTGCTTACCTTTGTATTTGGGAGTATGCTCGGCGGCAATGATGATAAGGTGCGGCTTGCAATCGTTGATCAGGACGATACGATTCTCTCACAGCATTATATTCGGCAGCTGAAGGCACACGATGATATGTATGTATTCGAAAAAATGTCTGAAAGCAAAGCGTCAGAAAAGCTGAAACAAAAGAAAATTGCCGGGATCATCGTCATTTCCCGCTCGTTCCAGACACAGCTGGAAAAAGGCAAAAACCCTGAGCTGCTTTTCCGTCACGGCCCTGAGCTGTCGGAAACGCCGATGGTCAAACAATATGCAGAAAGCACATTGGCAACGCTCAATATTCAGGTGACCGCGGCAAAAACGGCATCGCAGACAGCGGGAGAGAACTGGAAGGCTGCGTATAAAACCGTTTTCGCCAAAAAACATGAAGATACAGTTCCGGCAGTAAAACGACAGACGCTCAGTGATAAAAAAGAGGGTGCGGAAGCAAGTGACACAGCCTCCAGAGCAGCAGGGTTTTCCATCCTGTTTGTCATGCTGACCATGATGGGAGCGGCTGGAACCATTTTAGAAGCAAGAAAAAACGGCGTCTGGTCCAGATTGCTTACAGCCTCTGTCTACAGCCTCTGTCAGCCGAGCTGAAATCGGTGCTGGGTATGTGCTGTCCTTCTTTGTCATTGGCTGGATTCAATTTGGCATATTGCTTCTCGCAACCCATTGGCTGTTTGCCATCAACTGGGGGAATCCGGCTGCAGTTATTGTATTAGTGTCACTTTTTCTATTGACCGTTGTCGGCATTGGATTGATGATTGCGGCCAACGTCAGAACGCCAGAACAGCAGCTTGCGTTCGGCAACTTGTTTGTCATCGCAACATGTATGGTGAGCGGGATGTATTGGCCGATCGACATTGAACCGAAATTTATGCAATCCATCGCTGAATTTCTTCCGCAAAAGTGGGCGATGAGCGGGCTGACAGAGATTATCGCTAACGGTGCCCACGTCACAGATATTCTCGGAATCTGCGGCACTTTGCTTGCATTTGCTGCGATCACTTTCGCAGCGGGGCTGAAAGCGCTCCGAGCCTAAAAAACATCTGCCGTTTAGGCAGATGTTTTTTAGCATGTGGGTACATTCGTATGGGTGTAGCCTGAACTGCGGTTAATCCTTATCTATCATAGCTAAAATTGATTCCAGCCAAGAAACGTAATTTTTCTCCCGCTCCAGCGCTTTCGTCAGCACAAGATAGTGGCCGAAGTCCGGTGAAGAAAATGACATCGGCTCTGCTGAAGCCATAAGCTTTTCATAGCTTCCCTGTAAGTCAGAAAGCTTGGCCTGTCGTTTTTGCAGCTGGTCTTTGAACAAATCAGAAGCCTCCTGGCGCGATAGACAAGAAATGAAATAAGCCTTCAGCATAAATTCATCCTTCACCGTCTCGGGTATCGGCTGGTGGCGGATCAGCCAGTCATGCAGTTCCTGCTTTCCGCTGTCTGTCAGGGTGTACATCTTTTTCTCCAGCTTTGTGCCCTGAATCGTTGTCCGAAACGTGATAAATCCTTCATCCGTCAGCTTTTTGAGCTCAGGGTAAATCTGGCTGTGCTTGGCGCTCCAAAACTGGCCGAGCTCCTCTTTAAAATAACTCGTAATATCGTATCCACTCAATTCGCCTTTTCGCAAAAGCCCTAATATGGCGTATTTTAATACTCTCATGCTATCCTCCGTGTCTGGCTGTTTCGCAAAACAGATGAGCCGGTGCTCAACTGTGATTCTAACTGCCTATTCCCCTTATTATAGAAAAGGGAGGAAGGGAACACAACCGGGCTCTTTGGAAATGAAGATAAAAGGTTTGTCAGAAGGTATCCGATTTATCTCCGTCATATAAAAGAGATTTAAATTTAATTTTCAGAAAAAATATTAACCATATTGATTTTTTATGTATAATAGGAAATTGGTGGTATAAACATTTTAAGGGGGAATAAACGTGAAAAAAGTACTTATGGCATTCATTATTTGTTTATCGCTGATTCTATCTGTTTTAGCCGCTCCGCCGTCTGGCGCAAAAGCTGAATCAGTACATAATCCTGTCGTTCTTGTTCATGGAATAAGTGGTGCATCATACAACTTTTTCGCTATTAAAAACTACTTAATTTCTCAAGGCTGGCAAAGCAACAAACTGTACGCAATTGATTTTTATGATAAAACAGGAAATAACCTAAATAACGGCCCGCAGCTTGCTTCATATGTTGACCGTGTTTTAAAAGAGACGGGGGCAAAAAAAGTAGATATTGTGGCTCATAGTATGGGAGGCGCCAATACGCTGTACTATATTAAATATTTAGGCGGAGGCAATAAGATTCAAAATGTCGTAACGCTTGGAGGGGCTAATGGTTTAGTATCATCAACGGCGCTGCCGGGCACAGACCCTAATCAAAAGATCCTCTATACATCTATTTACAGTCTCAATGATCAAATTGTCATCAATAGCTTGTCTCGGTTACAAGGAGCGCGAAACATCCAGCTTTATGGCATCGGTCATATTGGCTTGCTCTCTAATAGCCAAGTGAACGGCTATATCAAAGAAGGGTTGAATGGCGGAGGCCTCAATACAAATTAATATCTTCATAAAAAACCTGCAGTCTCCGTTACGGCAGGTTTTTTGCATTTTTCTAGCAATCTCGTCTGAGAAAGATACACCAATAAGCCAGAGGGGTTTATGACCTTAGTCTATCATGCATACGTCAATTTATGACATCAGGCACTTTTTCAAATAGAGCGGACATGTTAAGGTACAACCATCGATTTCTATCAATTTGAAATAAAAGGAGCGCTGTTATGCAAATTAAAGAAATTTTTATGATCCGCTGCATTTCGTGCTTAAGTGTCGTCTTGCTCCATATCATTTCAATGGTCCTGATGCTTCAGGCAGAAGCTCTTGCAGATATTTCTCACACTGTTGATTCTTTCCGCACACTCCTGATGTTCAGCACGCCCGCTTTTATTTTCATCTCTGAATTTTTACTGGCCCGTTCTTATCCTGATGGGGTGCCTGACGGTTTTTTAAAGAAGCGGGGAAAAGTGATTTTTGTTCCTTTTCTATTTATCGCGGCCATCGATGCGCTGCTGATGACCAGTGCGATGGGGGGAGAGGTAACCTTTCTCGCGTTTGTGCAAAAATATCTGGCGAACGTATTCTTAGGAAACTTTATCGGATACTTCATTCTCGTCATCTTTCAATTTTACATGCTGCATATGATGTTTCATGAGTATTTGAAAAAAGCATCGCCGAAATGGGTGCTGTCTATCTCATTTGTGGTGACAGCCGCTTATTTAGGCTATTTCTCCGCAGCCAGCCCGGCTCCTGCTTCTGAAGAGGGCGGGGCATTTCCGTTCTTCTGGGTTCCGTTCGCAGGCTGGCTTTTCTACTTTTGTCTAGCCTACTATTGCGGAAAAGAATACAAGCGTTTTTTAGCGTTGCTGAACCAATACCGCTGGGTGGTGTACGGCGCCGCAATTGCTTCTGGGGCGCTGGTTGTCACTGTTTCTTATGTGGGTGAAATCGGCATGATCAGCTCGAAGCGGCCTGATATCATGCTGTATTCAACAAGCATGATTTTCCTGTGTTTTCACTTGTTTTCCAAAATGAAGCATGTGCCGAAAATCATGATGTTTATCAGCAACTATTCCTTTTCGATTTACCTGCTTCATGCCTATTTTATGATTATAGGCTACGTGTTGCTTTTGAATATGCCCGAAATTCCTGCCGTACCGGCTGTTCTCCTGCTGTTTGCCGTGTGTACAGCCGGCCCGATTATGACCTCATGGGCGCTGAATAAGTTCAAATATGGGTATTTATTTGTGGGGAAAATCTATCAGCCAAAACAGAAGAAGGTAACAGTCGAAGTGCGTGATCACGCAGGGTGAAAAACAAGCGGCAGGGGGGCTCCTGCCGCTTGTTGTGTATTAAATCATACAGCATACACAATCTTTTTCTTGTAAAATAAAGGAGAAGAGTGAATAGAAGGGAGAACATTCATGACATCAGTCAATCTAAGCTACCCAATAGGAGAATACAAGCCGAGGGAATCCATATCGAAGGAGCAAAAAGATAAATGGATTCAAGTACTTGAAGAAGTGCCGGCAAAATTGAAGCAAGCTGTAGAGGGCATGACGGACAGCCAGCTTGACACACCGTACCGGGACGGTGGATGGACCGTTCGGCAAGTTATTCATCATCTGGCTGACAGTCATATGAACAGCTATATTCGTTTTAAATTGAGCTTGACGGAAGAGACACCGGCTATCCGTCCGTATGATGAAAAAGCATGGTCGGAGCTAAAAGACTCGAAAACGGCAGATCCGAGCGGCTCGCTTTCGCTTTTGCAGGAGCTTCACGGAAGATGGACGGCTCTGCTCCGCACCCTGACGGATCAGCAATTTAAGCGCGGATTTTATCACCCTGATACAAAGGAGATCATTACCCTGGAGAACGCGCTCGGCCTGTATGTCTGGCACTCACATCACCATATCGCTCATATTACGGAGCTTTCCAGACGGATGGGGTGGTCTTAACGCTTTTGCCGGCGGAAAGCCGGAATACTGATAGCAGCAATCACCAGAAGTGAGATCACAGCAGCCGCTGCATATAAATGATCATAGCCGCTGGCGACACTCGCATGAATGGCGTCGCTTATCGCGGTTTTGACTTCAGGAACGGGAATGCGTTCGATTTGTTCTTGTAAAGAAGAAACATCAGAACTGTCGATCTCCGGAATCATCTGCATCGCCTTTTCTGAATATCCGCTGTCCGATAAGCGGCTGTTGATCTCATCACCTATTTGGTCAAACCCGGCAGTGATAAAACCTGCATAAAGAGTAGGTGCCAAGGTCAGTCCAATTTGCCTTACTAATGAAAGCGTGCCAAGGGCTGTGCCCTTATTTGTTTTTGCCGCTTCTGATACAAGGACGTTCAGCGGAGCGCCTAACAGAAAGCCAAAACCGATCCCAGCTGCCACACTTGCGATCACAAACTCCCATTTTTCCGTCACCCAGAGCGGAAATAAAGCAAACCCCGCACATGAGATGATTCCCGAAAGAATAACGGTTTTTACAGGACCTTTTTTGTCGGTAAGCGCTCCGCCAAGCCAAGCGCCGATTCCGGAAGCCAACGCAAGCGGTGTCATCCAATAGCCTGCTTTTGCGGCAGGGACACCCAAATACTGCTCGACATATGACGGGATAAAAATGACTGCCGCCAAGAGCCCCCCGGATAACAAGCCGATGATAAGCGTGCGCTGAAACATATGGTTTCGCAGCAGAGAATACGCCAAAATGGGATCGCCTCCTCGCATTTCAACTCTCTTTTCATACGAGATAAGCGCTGCAAAACAAAGTATGCCAAAAATAATACATTCATAAACCTCCGGATTCCCCAAGCTGTGTAAGAGATTTGCCCCGTCAAGGTTCGTCATGCCGTACATCACGGCTAAAATCGACAGGGATAGAAGGAAGATCCCGGCCGTGTCGAGGCGCTTAGCTTCAGGTGCTTTTGTTTCCGCGATAAAGTATGCGCCGAAAACAACCAATAGCACGGCAATCGGCAAATTAATCAAAAACAGCCAATGCCAAGACCCGGTCCAATCAAGCAGAAAGCTTCCGATATTTGGCCCGAGCACAGCGGCCATCCCGTTCATTGCGCCAAGCAGCCCAAGCGCCTTCCCCTGTTTTTCCTTTGGAAGGGTCGCGAGAATGTGAGAGCTGCCGATGATGAAAATCCCGCCGCCTCCAAGCGCCTGAATCAGCCGCGATATCAGAAAGAGCGGGAAGCTTTGGCTCAAAGCAACAAGCAAAGAACCAAGTCCGAACAGGCAAACCTCAATGAGAAAGAGTTTTTTTCTGCCGTAGCGGTCGGAAAGCTTTCCGACGATTGGCACACTGACGCTAAGACCGAGCGTATAAAGGGTAATGCCCCATGATCCCCAGGAAGGGGAAACGGAAAACGACTCGTTTATCGTTGTTAAGGCAGCTGAAATAATTCCGTTATCTAGCGCAGCCATAAATACACCAATCGTAAACAGGCTGATCGCCCACTTTTGGCCTTTCTGCTCTGTTAA